>NZ_LMOM01000014.1:0-76827 GCF_001424185.1 Deinococcus sp. Leaf326
GTATCTCAACCGCTTGCTGCACTTCTTCACGAAAAACGCAGAATTTCTCGGCCAGCACGGCTATTCATTGTCCTACGCGAGGTGCAACTTCTGAGTGTGCGCCAAGTGCGCCGCCTGATCCTGAAGCCTCCGGAGGGCCAGTCGCCGTCATCCATGGAGCTACCTTAAAAGGGGTTCGGGATGACAGGCAACAACTGACGTGACCCGACCTTCATCCGGTTCACGGAGAAAGCTCAGCCGGACCGGCAGCCAAGGAGGCCCCGGACCGGCCAAGCTCAGACTCCGGTGCTGGACAGGTAGGCCAGACTCCGCAGAAGGGTGTCGAGAGTGCCTCCCTGGTCCTGCTCGTAGTAGGCCTGGGTGCCCTCCGGCACGGCCGCCAGCACGGCGCGCAGCGGCACCTCACCCTCGCCCAGAGCCACCGTCTGCCAGCCCGCACCGTCGCGCCGCACGTCTTTGAGGTGCACGAGCGGCAGCCGGTCGGCGTAACGCCGGAGATAGGTCACCGGGTCGTGACCGCCCGCATGAATCCAGGCGACGTCAAGTTCGGCCTGGACCGTCGGGGCAGCCTCTAGCAGGAGGTCGAGCACTGGTCGCCCACCAAAGACCTGGGTCAGCTCATGGTCGTGGTTGTGGTAGCTGAGGGTCAGGCCGTGGGGAAGCAGCGCCTGAGCAATGCGTTCTAGGCGAGCGGCCAGGTCCAGCCACTCGGCCTCGGTCTCGGCACGGTGGTAAGGGTAGACAGCGTGACGCACGCCCACCGTCCTAAGAAACTCGACCTGGGTCTCCAGGTCTTCCTCAAAAGGCTCCAATGACAGGTGAGCACTTGGCGCCTCCAGGCCGCGCTCGTCCAGCGCCGAGCGCAGAGCCGGGGCCGACAGACCGCCGTAGTCGCGGGCCAGTTCCACATGCCGCACCCCCGCCTGCGAGAGCGCGTCAAGCGTGCCGAAAAAGTCCTGCGCCACCTGTTCCCGGAGTGTATAGAGCTGAATCCCAGTGTCCTGCATAGGCCGGCCTCCCTGACCGCGACGGCGCGCGGCACTGTATTTGACTTGAGGTATATACCGGTATAATTTACCGGTACAACAAGTCCGTTGACAACCCCTGTTCCCTCGCCGGAGGTTTTGCCGCCATGACGCCCAGCCCGAAATCCGAGTCTGCCGAGACTACGCTCGCTGATGTGGCGCAGGTGGCGCGGGTGTCGAAGATGACGGTCTCCAACGTATTGAACGGCAAGACCAACGTGAAGGCCAGTACCCGGCAGCGTGTCCTGAGCGCCGTTGAGGCGACCGGCTACCGGGCCAATCCGGTGGCACGGGCCCTGGCGGGGCAGCGTCACCGCCTACTGAGCTTGGTGGCGCGGCGCAGCAACTTGCCCTACGTCACCGAGGTCATCCGGGGGGCGAGCGAGGCGGCCGAGGAACTCGACTACGACCTAGTTGTGCTCATGGTCGGCCAGCACCAGACATCCGACCTGTCGCTGTTCCTGCGGCTGTCGCAGGGCACGGCCTTTCTCCATGCCGACGCCGTGGGCCTGGGGGTACCGGCCGGCGACCTGCCGCCCTACTGCGTCAGCGTGGACGGCTCCACGCACGACTCGCTCACGGTGGACAACCCCGGCGGCAGCCGAGCCGCCACACGCCACCTGCTGGAACTCGGACACACCCGAATCGCCTTCGTGAGTGGCTTGCAGACAGTTCCCCAGGATGCGCCGGGCCGGCGCAGCGACGCGGCCGAGCGTCTGCGCGGGTATCAGGAGGCCCTACATGCGGCGGGCGTGAGGGTCCCGGAGGCGTACCTCCAGCACGGTGACTACAGCCCCGGGAGCGGCGCACAGGCGGCCCGGATGCTACTGGCCCTGCCCGATCCACCCACGGCCATCTTCGCGGCAGGCGACGCGATGGCGGTCGCGGTCATCCACGCGGCGCAGGACCTGGGCTGGCGCGTGCCCGAGGACCTTTCGGTAGTCGGGTTCGACGACCTGCCCTTCTTCCGGGGGGTCCGGCCCGCCCTCACGACCGTGCGGCAGCCGCTCGACGCCCTCGGACAGGCGGCGGTGCGGCGGCTCGTCCGGCTGGCCCAGGGAGAGGAGGCGCCGCTGCCCCCCCCACTCGCTACAGCGCTGGTCGTGCGCGAGTCCAGCGCGCCGCCTGCCCCCCACCGCCCCTTCCAGACCCTCTAAGGAGCTTCCATGCACCGTATCGGCATCATCGGCACCGGCGACATCAGCGCCGCCTACCTTCAGATCGCGCGCGATCTCCGGCTGTTCGAGGTGGCCGGGATCGCCGACCTCGACACGGCCCGTGCGGAGGCCAGAGGCACCGAATTCGGCGTCCCGGCGCTGCGGCCCGACAACCTGCTGGCCCTGCCAGACCTCGCGGCGGTGGTCAATCTGACCCCGCCCGCCGCACACGCCGCCGTGAGCCTCCAGATTCTGGGCTCCGGACACCATGTCTACAGCGAAAAACCCCTGGCCGTCCGGCTGGAGGACGGCGCCGAGATCCTGCGGGAGGCCGCGCGGCGAGGACTGCGGGTGGGCTGTGCGCCCGACACCTTTTTAGGGGCAGGCCACCAGACGGCGCGTGAACTGGTGGACGCCGGAGCCATCGGCCGGCCGGTCGCCGCCACGGCCTTCATGATGAGCGGCGGCCCCGAGGGCTGGCACCCCAATCCCCACTTCTTCTACCAGCCGGGGGCCGGTCCGCTGTTCGACATGGGACCGTACTACCTGACGGCCCTGGTGAATCTGCTGGGGCCGGTGCGGCAGGTCGGTGGACAGGCCACCCGCGCCGTGACCGAGCGCGTGGCCGGGCACGAGAGCCGCCGGGGCGAACGCATCCCGGTCCAGACCTCCACGCACGTCACGGCGCAGCTGGGGTTCGGGGGAGACGTGGCCGCCACCTTCATCGCCAGTTTCGACGCGCCGGGCAGCGATCTGCCGCGCATGGAGCTCTATGGCACGGAAGGCACGCTCAGTCTGCCCGACCCCAACACCTTCGGCGGCCCCCTGCGTCTCAAGCGCCGGGGCGAGACGGCGTGGGAGGAAATCACGCTGACCCGGCCTTTTCAGGAGAACGCACGCGGCGCCGGGCTGGCCGACCTGCTGGACGCCGCCGCGCAGGGCCGGCCGCACCGCGCCAGCGGCGACCTCGCCTATCACGTGCTGGAGACCATGTACCGTACGCTGGAATCCGCCGAGGCGGGCCGCACCCTGAGTATCGAGAGTGCCCCCGCTCGACCCGCCCCACTGGAGACGCGGCCGACCTGGCTTGAAGAGGCCGCCGGGCGCTGACCCTGGCGCTCAGGGCCGGGGTTGCCGCGCCAGCCAGGTCGCGTAGTCGTCCTCAGTGTATTCCGGGTGATCCGGGGCCAGGAGGTTGCGCGCCGTGAGCCACTCGGAGGCGACGTACCAGCCGGAGTCCAACCGCGCGAGGACGTCTTCCAGGTAGGCCATGAAACTGGCGTGACGGCGCGGCCGGTCGGTCGTCTCATGGTCGAAGTCGAGTACCTGCCCGGCCACGCCCCCCGCGGGCGGCCGGGCGTCGAGAACCAGACCGTTGCCGCCGCCGTCGCTGTTCAGGCTCCACCAGCCCGCGTCCCACCACACCTGCCGGACGCCGTCCACGACGACCTCCGGACCAGTCGTCTGCTCGGCCAGCAGCTCCCGGCGCATCCGGGTGTCCTCCCACGCAGCCGCCAGAGTCAGAAAGTCCTCGGTGCCCGGCCAGAAGACGGCGCCGTCGTGCCGCAGCAGCGAGGCGCGGAAATCGGCCGGAAAGGAAAAGCCGAACGTCGTCTCCGCCGCTGCGACCGCCGCCTCAGACAGGCCAGGCCGCAGGATGTGGCCGAGGGTGGCCCCGGGCGTGTCACGCGCCACTACCGGCAGAAGATGGGTACTCAACCAGGCTTCGAGACGGGTCCAGACGGAGTCGAGAGAGTCGGGCATGGCCGGAGTATGCCGGACCCGGTTCAGGCGCGGGGCCGCAGCAGACCCGTCATGGTCTCGGCCGGGGCAGGTCGGCCCAGCAGGTAACCCTGACCCAGCGGGCAGGCCAGGTCCCGCCACAGGTCGTGCTGGGGCGCCGTCTCGATCCCTTCGGCGACCACCTCCAGCCCCAGATGGGCCGCGAGCTGGAGGAGGGCACCAATGACTGCCGTCTGTTTGCCACAGTCCTCCAGATCACGCACGAACGGGCGGCCGAGCTTGATCCGGTCCACCGGGAGGTCCCGCAACGCACCCGGCGCCAGGTGACCGGCACCGAAGTCGGCGAGGGCCACCGTGACCCCCCGGCTGCGGAGAGCCCCCAGCTGACGCCGCACCGAAAGCCTATTGCCGGCCAGCGTGTCCGCGGTCACTTCCAGCTCCAGGCTGGCCGGATCGAGCCCGGTGCGTTCCAGGACATTGGCGACCAGGGCCGGCAGGGTGCCCGCACGGAACTGCAACGCCGAGAGATTCACGGCCACTCTCAGGGGCGTGCCGGCGTCGGCCCAGGCCCTGGCCTGACGGCAGGCCTGTTCCAGCCCCCACTGCCCCAGCGCATCGATCAGGCCGGTCTCCTCGGCCAGCGGCACGAACTCGGCCGGCGACACGGCGCCCCACGGCGAATCTTCCCAGCGCAGCAACGCCTCGCACGACCGCAGTTCACCGGTCTGGAGGGCCACGACCGGCTGATAGACCAGCGACAGTTCGCCTCGTTCCAGGGCGCTACGCAGCGCCTCGCCCATCTTCACGCGGCGTTCCCGGCGCAGCGCCATCGCCCCGTCGAAGGCGGCGACGCCGCCAGGACCGGTCGACCTAGCGGCTGAGAGTGCCAGGTCGGCGTACTGTAGGAGCGTGTCCTCGTCGTGGGCGTCGTCGGGATAGAAACTCAGTCCAGCGCTCACCCCGACCTGCACCCGGGTGTCGCCCTGCGAAAAGACCTCGCCCAGCTCGGCGCACAGGTGACCGGCGAAGGCCAGCGCCTCTTCCCGGTTCTCCACGCCTCCCAGGCACACCGCGAACTCGTCGCCGCCGAAGCGCGCCGCGCTCGCTCCAGGCGGCAGTAGGTCGCGCAGGCGTCCAGTGATCGCCCGCAAAACTTCGTCGCCGGCGAGGTGGCCCCACATCCCGTTGACGTTCCTGAACTGGTCGAGGTCCAGCAGCAGCACTGCCACCCGGTCCCGCTGCCAGAAGCTGGCGTACATGGCTTCGGTCAGCGCCTGCTTGAAGCGGTGGCGGTTGGGCAGGCCAGTCAGCTCGTCGTGGTTGGCCCGGTAGGCGAGCTGTTCCTGGGCGCCGCGCTCCTGCGTGATTTCCAGAAAGGAATACACGCTCAGGTCCTGGTCCATCGGCTGCACGCTGCTCAGGAACCACCGCAGCTTGCCCTCGACGTGCCAGCCCAGCACCTGCCCCGACGAGGCCTGTCGGCGCTGGGCCAGGGCTCCGGGCCGGCGCTCGGGGTCCAGCAGCTCGCCCCGGCTGCCGAAGATCTCGGTCGCGTCCCCGTGAAGCAGCGCCCCCGGCAGCTCGTCGGCCCGCCGCCGGAGCAGCCGCGCGGCGCCGGCATTGGCCGCCACGACCGCGCCGCCGCTGTCGAGCAGGACCACGCCTCCGGGCAGGGCATCGACGACCCTCTGGTACAGCGTCTCGCGCTCGCGTAGGCCCTCGAACACCTCGTCCTGGCGCCGCTGAACCTGCCGGGCCTGCTCGGCGAGCCGGCGCCTGAGGAGAAGGGCGAACAATGCCCCCGAGACCAACAACGCAGCGGGCACCACCCACGGCTCCAGGGGCGAGCCGGTCGGCGGGGCTCCGACCAGGGGAGCAGCGCGGCCCGTGGCCACCGCGCCCATTCCGGCCCAGGCCAGGGCCGCGTAGACCCAGGACTGCGCCCATAGGAGACGGCGCCGCTTCAGCGAGCGGCCGGCGGCAGGCAGGAGCGCGGAGAACGCCAGACCGGCGATCAGGACGGACAGACCAACAAACGGGAGAAAGTCGAAATGGTGGATGGGCACGTCCTCGGAAGGTCGAGAGGGAAGGCGGAAGGCACCCGACTGTAGGACCAGTCTTCTGTCCCGTTTCTTAAGGCCGGCGTCCTTAACCTGCCGGCTTCCCCGGCCCACCGACCGGATTTCAGGCAACCTTGGGACTCTTCGACCAGGCGCAGAGGGCTGACCATACTGCGGGGTCATGACGGATCATTCAGGGTTTTCCGGCTTCGTGCGGGTACGCGGAGCGCGCGAGCACAACCTCAAGGACGTGTCGGTGGAGGTGCCGCGTGACGCACTGGTGGTCTTCACCGGGGTGTCGGGGTCCGGCAAGTCGTCGCTGGCCTTCGGGACGCTGTACGCCGAGGCGCAGCGCCGGTACCTCGAATCGGTGTCGCCCTACGCGCGCCGGCTCTTTCATCAGGTCGGCGCGCCGGACGTGGACGCCATTGAGGGCCTGCCTCCGGCCGTCGCTCTACAACAACAGCGCGGCGCGCCGACCGCCCGCTCGTCGGTGGGCAGCGTGACCACCCTGTCGAACCTCGTACGGATGCTGTACTCACGCGCCGGGGACTACCCGGAGGGCCAGGGCACCGTGTACGCCGAGGGTTTTTCGCCCAACACACCCGAGGGCGCCTGCCCCGAGTGTCACGGCCTGGGGCGGGTCTACGAGGTCACGGAGGCCTCGATGGTTCCCGACCCTGCGTTGACCATCCGCGAGCGGGCGGTCGCCGCGTGGCCGCAGGCCTGGGGGGGGCAGAACCAGCGCGACATCCTGGTGTCGCTGGGCATAGACGTGGACGTGCCCTGGCGCGATCTGCCCCAGGGCACCCGCGACTGGATCCTCTTCAGCGACGAGCAGCCGGTGGTGCCGGTGTACCCCGGCCTCACGCCCGAGGCGACCCGGCGGGCCGCGTCGCCCGACTATATGGGCACCTTCAGCAGCGCGCGGCGCCACGTCCTGCATACATTCGCCACGACCGAGAGCGCGAGCATGAAAAAGCGCGTGCAGGCCTACATGATCGAAACCGTGTGCCCGGTGTGCCACGGCAAGCGGCTGCGGCCGGAGGCGCTGGCGGTCACGTTTGCCGGCTACGACATCACCGACTTCTCGCGCCTGCCGCTGACACAGGTCGCCGAACTGCTGCGCCCGGTGGCCGAGGGCCGTGAGGACGGCCACGACCGGCGCCTGCGCGAACGGCCCGAGGTGGCGGTCGCCGCGCAGCGCCTCGCCGCCGACCTGGGAGCGCGACTGGGCGTGCTGCTGCGCCTGGGGCTGGGCTACCTGCACTTCGAGCGCACCACCCCCAGCCTCTCGCCGGGCGAGTTGCAGCGCCTGCGCCTCGCCACGCAGCTGTATTCCAACCTGTTCGGGGTGGTGTACGTCCTCGACGAGCCGTCCGCCGGACTGCACCCCGCCGATACCGAGGCCCTGCTCGCAGCGCTGGACGGCCTGAAGGCGGCGGGCAACTCGCTGTTCGTGGTCGAGCATGACCTGGACGTGGTACGCCGCGCCGACTGGCTGGTGGATGTGGGGCCGGGGGCAGGCGAGGGCGGCGGCGAGATCCTGTACAGCGGGCCGCCCGAGGGCCTGCGGAACGTAGAGACCTCCCAGACTGCCGCCTACCTCTTCCGGGAGACGCGGGCCGAGGCGCACGAGCCACGCGCGCCCTCCGGCTGGCTGGAGTTGAGCGGCGTGACGCGCCACAACCTCCAGGACCTGAGCGTGCGCTTTCCACTCGGGGTGCTGACCTGCGTGACCGGCGTGTCGGGGTCAGGCAAGTCCACCCTGGTCACGCAGGTGCTGGCGCAGACACTCGCGGCCCACGTTGGCCACGGCGCGGCGCCCGGGCCGGAAGACACGGAGGAGGACGGCGACGACGTGCCGGCCGCCACCGCGCGCCTGGGCGGCGACGTGGACACTCTCTCGCGGCTCGTACGGGTGGACCAGAAACCCATCGGGCGCACGCCACGCAGCAACATGGCGACGTACACAGGGCTGTTCGACCATGTGCGCCGGCTCTTCGCGGCGGCCCCTCTGGCGAAGGAGCGCGGGTACAGCGCGGGCCGCTTTTCCTTCAACGTCAAGGGCGGGCGCTGCGAGCACTGCCAGGGCGAGGGCTGGGTGATGGTCGAACTGCTGTTCCTGCCGAGCGTATACGCGCCGTGCCCGGTATGCCGCGGCGCGCGCTACAACGCCCAGACGCTGGATGTCAAGGTACGGGGCCAGACCATCGCGGACGTGCTGGGCATGACGGTGGACGACGCCCACACCTTTTTCGGGGACGAGCGCCCCATCTTCCAGGCGCTCGACACGCTGCGCGAGGTGGGCCTGGGCTACCTGCGGCTGGGGCAGCCGGCCACCGAGCTCTCGGGCGGCGAGGCGCAGCGCATCAAGCTGGCGACCGAGTTGCAACGCGCGGCGCGCGGACACGCCGTCTACATCCTCGACGAGCCGACGACCGGCCTGCATCCCGCCGATGTCGAGCGCCTGACCCGGCAGCTCGCGCGGCTGGTGGAAGCGGGCCACACCGTGATCGCCGTCGAACACGATCTCCAAGTCGTGACGGCCAGCGACTGGGTGCTCGACATCGGCCCCGGTGCGGGCGAGGAAGGCGGCCGCGTGGTCGCGCAGGGGACCCCCGTCGAGGTTGCTCGCGTGCCGGGAAGCCGCACGGCCCCATATCTGGCCCGGGCGCTCAGACTGGGCTGAGCGGGGACTAGGGGGCGGAAGATACACAACCTCCCCTTCTCCGGGTCAGTACACGTCGCCTTCCCGGCGCGGCGTCTCTGGACCCGGCGCGGTGTCCCCGGCCCGGCGGCCCCGCCCGAAGCGGCCCGCGAGCGCCGAGGCCGCCCCGGCGAGCAGGTTGGTGTCTACCCCTACGGCGACGAAGGTGCAACCCGCATCCAGGGCCGCGCGGGCCTGCGCCTCGCCGCTCTGGAGAATGCCCGCGGCCTTGCCCGACGCGCGGATGCGGCGCACGGCGTCCGCGATGGCCGCCTGCACCTCAGGGTGCCCCGGCTGCCCCAGATGATCCAGGCTCGCGCTCAGGTCGGCTGGGCCAATGAACAGGCCCTCCACGCCCTCGACCGCTGCGATCTCGTCCAGGTTCGCCAGCCCCGCTCGGCTCTCGATCTGCACGAGCAGGCAGATCTGGTCGTCGGCCCGCGTGAGGTAGTCCGGCACCGCATTCCAGCGCGAGGCGCGGGCCAGGGCGCTGCCCACTCCCCGCACGCCGCGCGGCGGGTAGCGGGTGGCGGCGACCAGGGCGCGGGCCTGCTCGGCCGTCTCGACCATCGGAATCAGCAGGGTCTGCACGCCCAGGTCGAGGTACTGCTTGATGAGCCAGGGCTCACCCACCACCGGCCGCACGACCGGCGCGACCGGGTAGGCGGCCAGTGACTGCAAGATCGCCAAGGTACTGCGCACATCGTTGGGGGCGTGCTCGCCGTCCACGAGGAGCCAGTCGAAGCCCGCCCCCGCGCAGATCTCGGCGCAATAGGGGTCGGCCAGTCCCAGCCACAGCCCGATCTGGGCCTCCTGGCGGGCCAGCGCGGCCTTGAAGGGGTTGGTCAGACTGGTCATGGGCCGAACCGGAAAGCCACGCCGCCCAGCGGGCCGTAATCGGCGTGAAAGGTGTCGCCCGGGCGCGCATCCACCGGCCGCGTGAACGACCCCGCCAGGATGACCTGCCCGGCCTTCAGGGTGACCCCGTGCGGGTGCAGTTTGTTGGCGAGCCACGCCACGCCGTTCGCCGGGTGGTTCAGGACGCCCGCCGCCACGCCGGTCTCCTCGATCACGCCCCCTCGGTACAGCAGCGCGCCCACCCAGCGCAGGTCGACGTCATGCGGGCGAACGGGGCGGCCGCCCAGCACGATACCCGCGTTCGCCGCGTTGTCGCTGATGGTGTCGAAGACCTTGCGGGTCGCGCCCGTGTCGCGGTCGAGGCGCTCGATGCGCGCGTCAATGATCTCGATGGCGGGGACCACGTAGGCGGTCGCCGCCAGCACGTCGAACACGGTGCAGCCGGGGCCGCTCAGGTCGCGCTCCAGCAGGAAGGCCAGTTCGACCTCGACTTTGGGCGTCAGAAAGCGCGAGGCCGGAATCTCGGTGCCCTCGGCAAAGACCATGCTCCCCAACAGCACACCGTAGTCGGGTTCGGAGATGTTCGACGAGAGCTGCATGGCACGCGAGGTCAGCCCGATCTTGTGGCCGTACACCGCCTCGCCGCGCGCGAGCTTGAGGTCCATCCAGGCGCGCTGCACAGCGTAGGCGTCGTCGATGGTCATATCCGGGAACTCGCGCGAGAACTGCCGCAGCGGCGTGCGGGTGCGCTCGGCCTCGTCGAGCCGGGCAGCGGCGTCCTGCAATTGAGGATCAGTCAGCATGGGTCTCCGGGAGTCAGCGCCTGAAGCGCGCGTGGATGTTGTTGTGTTTCCAGGTGCCCGCCTCGCTGAATTCCTGCATCTCCAGCGAGAGCGCCAGAAAGCGCCGGGCAAACGTTTCGGCAAAGTGGGCCTTCAACACCCCGAACAGTTCGTCGCCGACTGCCTGCCGGACCTCCGCACTGCGCCCCGCCCCGATCTTGAGGGTCAGGTGCACGAAGGCGTCGTCCGCCTCTCCGTCGGCCACGCGGTACTCCTCCAGCCGCAGGGCGCGCGTGCGGACGCCCCCCACCGGGAACACGTCCGGGCGCGCGATGAGCACGCTGTGCAGGGCTTCGAGCAGTTCGGGAATTCGGGCGTCGTCGCCCAGGTTGGCGGTGTACTCGGCGGTCAGGTGGGGCATCGGGCTCCAGGCTAGAACATCTGCCAAACAGATGCCGTGTCGGCGTCGTTTTGGCCGAACGAAGTGAACGAAGTCGAAGAGAGCATCCTGCCCGGAGGCATCTGGAGAACAGCGCCCCAGATGCCTCCGGGCAGGATGCTCTACTGCCGGGCGCCCTCCTGGGCGATCAGCGGCTCGGCGCTCTCGTCTTCCAGGGCGACTGGGTTTTCCAGCGCGCCCAGGCCGTCAATTTCCAGGCGCATCACGTCGCCGGGCCCCACATGGCTGACCCCTTTGGGCGTGCCGGTCAGGATGATGTCCCCGGCCTGCAACGTCATAAAACGCGACATGAACTCGATCAGCTCCGGCCCCTTGAGGATCATGTCGCGGGTGTTGCCTTCCTGGCGCAATTCACCGTTCACGAAGGCACGCAGCCCGAGATCGTAGGGGTCGGGCACCTCGTCGGGCGTCACCAGATACGGCCCCAGCGGCCCGAAGGTGTCCCAGCCCTTGGCACGCATGGGCGGGCGGTAGTAGTTGCTCACGTAGTCGCGGACTACGAGGTCGTTGGCGATGGTGTAGCCGCCGATGTAGTCCTCGGCGTCCTTTGCCTTCACGCGCCGGGCATCGCGCCCGATCACGATGCCGAGTTCGACCTCGTAGTGCATGAACTGCGCGCCGCGCGGGTACTCGACGGTGCCCCGGTGCGGCAGGAGGCTGGTGTTCGGCTTCAGGAACATCACCGGTTCCTCGGGCTGCTTGAAGCCCAGTTCGGCCACATGGTCGGCGTAGTTCAGCGCGAGCGCGATGACCTTGCCGGGCGTGACCGGCAGCAGGAACTGCACCTCGTCTGGGTGGTGGCCCTCGCCGGCCGCGTCGATCAGGACGTCCCCCTGAAGGGTGCCGCTGTGCTGGCGGCCTCGGGAAAAAAAGCGTGCGGTTTTCATGGTGGGCCTTTGGGTGAGGTGGGAGGTGGAAACGGAACGGCAGGGCGAACGCCGGACTCAGATCACGTGGACCGGCAGCCCCTGTAATTCGCCTTCTTTCGGCTCGGTCCAGCCACCGCCGTAGGCTTCGAGCAGCGAGCCTTCCTCGAACCAGCTCCGGGGCGTCCTGGCGCCCCACAGTGTCTGGCGGCGCGGGTCGTCGAGCGCCCAGCGGATCGGCTCGAAGTCGGGGTCCACGGTCAGGTAGTCGCTCGTGTACAGCTCGATGCGGTGGCCGTCCGGGTCACGGATATACAGGAAAAACGCATTGGAGACGCCGTGGCGCCCCGGCCCGCGCTCGATGGCCTCAGGCATCCGCGCGCCCGCCAGGATGTCGCAGGTCCGGATGATGCTCTGCATATCGGGCATCCAGTAGGCGAAGTGGTGCAGCCTCGGCCCCGTGCCGTTTGTGAGGGCGAGGTCGTGGACGCTGCCCCGGCGCTGGATCCAGGCGGCCCACACGCGGCCCTGCTCGTCCTCGGTGAACTCGCTGAGCCGGAAGCCCAGCTCGTCCATGTACCAGCGCATCACGCCCTCCACCTCAGGCGTCATCACGTTGATGTGGTCAATGCGCTGCAATCCCGCCCCCCGGTGCAGGTGGTAGTCCTGCAGGTGCCAGGGGTGCTTGACCGACTCGGCGTAGAAGGCCACCGGCACGCCGTAGGGGTCCTGAAAGCGCAGCAGCCGGGGCCGGTCATGCTCGGTTTCCCAGCGCCAGGGTAGCCCCTGGGCGTCCAGGAAACTTGCGGCGGCCTCTAGGTCCCCCGGGGTACCCACGCGGTAGGCAAGGTGCTTCACGCCCGCCTCGGGGGCAAGTTCGAGCTTCAGGGTCCACTCGCGGTCCTCGTTCGCGCGCAGGTACAGGGCGCCGGGCGTCTCGTGGACGATATTCAGGCCCAGCAGCTCGACGTAGAAGTGCCGCGAGCGTTCCAGGTCCGTCACGTAGAACACGCCGTGCGCGATGCGGATAACGTTGGGGCGGTCGGCGGGACTGCCCATCAGTCGGCCGCCACGGGCTGAGGCCGGTTCAGGAACTGCCGGATACGCTCGACATAGGGCCGCTTGTCGTAGGCGTCGTACAGCGCGCTCGACATGCGGATAGGGTCGCCGAAGAAGTGCTTCTCGTAGAGGTTCTGGCGCGCGCCGAAGCTGCTCAGGGTCAGGTCCCAGGCCAGTCGGAAGAGCTTGAGTCGCTCCTCGGCGCTGGCGTTCGTCGCCTGGAGGTGCTTCTCGATGAAGGCCCCCAGCGGGCCCTCGCGGTCGGCCTTGCCCGGCATCATGATGATGCCCGAGGCGCCCAGCAGCTGGATGATCTCGTTCAGGCGCGGGTAGATCGCCGGGTAGTAGTTGCGTGCGGCGTCCAGCGGCCCGCGCGCCGGGGTCATCACGCCGTAGGCGTTGAGTTCGGCGCCCTCCACGGCCGCCACCTCCAGCGCCTTCATGATCTCCAGCGTCACGATGATCTCGCTGACCTTGGCCTGCACGTGCTGGAACTGGCCGCTGCCCACCGTCTCCACGATGCCCTGCGCGACGCCCAGGAAGGCCTCGGTCTTGGCGACCTTCTGATTCACGACCTGGTAGGCCATATGCAGCACGGCGTCGGTCTTGGCGTAGGCCTGGTTGGCGAGGGTCATATCGTACATCAGGAACACACGTTCCCAGGGCACCAGAACGTCGTCGAAGATCACGAAGGCGTCCTGCTCGTCGAAGCGGCTCGACAGCGGATGGTCCTCGACGTCGCGCCCCAGGTCGAAGGGTTCACGGCACTGGAAGTACAGGCCCGGCGTGTCGGTCGGCAGCCCGAAGCCCACCGCGTAGCGGCTGCGGTCGCCGTTTTCCTTGAGGACCGTGGACGGGAAGATCAGGATCTCGTCGGCGATGGGCAAGGTGGCGAGCATCCGCGCGCCGCGCACGATCACGCCCGCCTCCGTCTCCTCGACGATGCCCATGGCGATATAGGGGTCGGGCAGTTCGCTGGCCTGCTTGCTCCGGTTCACCTGCGGGTTGGTCAGGGCGTGGGTCAGGCACAGGTCGTTGTCGCGCACGTACTCGAAGTAGCGGCGCATGTTCGCGGCAAAGTCGCGCCCGCTTCCCGGCTCGCCGCTGGCCTCGCCCGCGCCGAAGTAGGCGCTCGCCATCCCGGCGGCCATGACGTTGGTGTTCATGTAGTCGGGCGCGCGCCCCAGGGTACCCAGCGAGTAGTTCGCGCGGACCCGGTGCGCCTCGCCGATGCGGCGCAGGTCGGCCTTGGTGCGCGGCACCATGAACGCGGCCGGGTGACGCTCTCCTCCCTCCTCGAAGGTCAGCAGGTCGCGCCAGCGCGGGTCGTGCTGCAGGTCATACAGACCCGCCAGCGAGGCCGCGATGTTGCGGGTGGCCGGGTGGGTGGTGGGGTCTTCCACGCGCGCGCCGTCCACGTACAGGTTGGGGGCGTGCTGGCGCAGACGATCCAGAAATTGTGCTCCGGTACGGGCGGCCATGGTCAGTCCTCCTTTCGGGGCGTCGCGCCCAGCCGGGCGGCGCGGTGACCGTCCAGATTGATGGCGACGTTTTTCGTCTCCATGTAGAAGTCGAAGGAATAGTCGCCGCCGTCACGCCCGATCCCGCTGGCCTTCATGCCGCCGAAGGGCGAGGGCAGGTGCCGCACGTTCTCCGAATTCACCCAGATCATGCCGGCGTCCAGACCCGCCGCGAAGGTGTGCGCGCGCGTCAGGTCGTTCGTCCAGAGGTAGGCGGCCAGCCCGTAGGGCACGTCGTTGGCAATGTACAGCGCCTGCGCCTCGTCGTCGAAGGGCAGCACGGTGAGCACCGGGCCGAAGATCTCCTCCTGCGCCACCCGCATGTCGGTGCGCGCGCCCGTGATGAGTGTGGGACGCACATAGTTGCCCACCTCCCCGATGCGCTCGCCACCGACCGCGACCACCGCGCCGTCCTCACGCGCAATGTCGAAATACGAGCACACCTTCTCGAACTGCCTGGGGTGGATGAGCGGCCCGACCTCGGTCGCTGGGTCGAGCGGATCGCCGACGCGGATGTTTGCGACCCGTTCGGTCAGCCCGGCCACGAAGGCGTCGTGGATTCCGCGCTCAACCAGCAGACGGCTCGACGACGTGCAGCGCTGCCCGTTGAGGCTGTAGAGCATGAAGATCACAGCGTCGAGCGCCCGGTCCAGGTCGGCGTCCGCGAACACCACGACCGGATTCTTGCCGCCGAGTTCCAGGTGCACGCGCTTGAGGGTATCGGCGCCCTGCTTCTGGATCAGGCTGCCAGTGCGGCTCTCGCCAATGAAGGCGATGGCCTTGATGTGCGGGTGCTCGGTCAACGCCTTGCCCGCCGTCTCGCCGTAGCCGTGCACGAGGTTCACGACACCCGCCGGCAACCCCGCCTCATGCATGATCTCGGCCAGCACGGTCGCCGTCACCGGACTCCACTCGGCGGGCTTATGGACCACCGTGCAGCCGGCTGCCAGCGCCGGGGCGATCTTCCAGGAGCTCAGCATGAAGGGCGTGTTCCAGGGCGTGATGACACCGACCGGCCCAACCGGCTGCCGGACGGTGTAGTTGAGAAATCCTGGGGCCGGCAGGCTCAGGCCGTCCTGCGCGCCCTCGGCCCGGTCGGCGAAGAAGCGGAAGTTCTCAGCTGCGCGCACCGCCGCCGACTTCATGAAGCGGATGGGCTGACCGGTGTCGAGGCTCTCCAGAATGGCGATTTCTTCGGCCCGCGCCTCGATGAGTTCGGCGACACGGTACAGAAGCCTGCGCCGCGCCTTGCCATCCAGGGCGCGCCACGCCGGAAAGGCGGCCCAGGCGGCCTGCGCCGCGCGGTCGATGTCACGCGCGTCGCCGCTGGCCGCGCGGGTGAGGGGGCTGTTGTCGGAAGGCGTCTGGACCTCGAAGGTCTCGCCTTCGGCAGCGTCGACCCACTCGCCACCGATGAAATGACGCAGGGGCCGCTGCGCGAGGGAGCGCCGCAGGGCCTCGTGGGCCGGTACGGATAGGGATGCGGTCATGGAACCTCCGGAAAAGAAGCTGCTGTCGGAGCGGTGTGAACCGGCCCGGAACGAGTTGTGTGACCCTTCCAAGGTACGCGGACGGTTGGAGCAGGACAAGGCCTGAATCCACAGACTTCACGCCCGCCGTTGTCGAAATCCACAATGGCCCGGCGACGCTACAGTCCGGTCATGGTCCGAACGAGTGCCCTGAGGCGCGAACTGGGGCTGCCCGCCTCTCGGCCGGGCGACCCCGACCCCGAGTTGCCGACCCTGGCCGACGCCCTGACTATGGCAGCACCGCTGCCGCCCGCCCGCGTGCGCCGGGCCTACCTGCGCCTGCTGGCCACAGAACTCCGGCCGCAGTTCCCCGCCCTGAACCTCCTGCTCGACGACCTACGGAGCGTGACTGGCCGCGCGCACCCCGAACGCGCCCTGGTGCAGTGGCTCGCCTCGGTCACGGGGGGCCGGGCCACCGTCCACTCGAGCTGGGGCGACGTGGTCGCGCAGCAAGGCACACCAGGACCGGCCCAAGCCGAGCACCCCCTGGTCTACGAGGGCCGCCCGGTGGGGCGCCTGACCCTGGAAGCCGCGCCAGAGTGGCTCGCGCTCGTCCCCCTGATCGCCGAGCAGGCGCGGCTGGCCCGGCTCCAGTCGGCCGCTGCGGGCGCGGCGCGGCGGCGGGTGGGCGAACGGCAATTCGAGGCCCTGCTCGCCGGAGACCTGAGTGGCGCGCCCGAGGGCGGCCCCTGCGTGGTGGCCGCCCTGCGGCTGCAAGACCCCATGCCGCGGACCGGCAGCTCCCACGAACGCCATATTCAGCAACTCGACTTGCTGTGTGCGGTGGGCGAGGGCCATTTACAGGGGCGGCACCTGGCCTGCCTGACCACTGTACGGGGCGACAAGGCCCTGTGGCTGTGGCAGGGCCAAGATCCCGCCCAGGAAGCCGCGAGGCTGCACAGCGGCCTTCTGAGCGCCACGGAGGCCCTGTTCTCGCTGGGGGTCAGCGCACCGCAACCAGGATACGCGTCAGTCCGTACAGCGCTGGGACAGGCCCTTCAGGCTCTACACGAAGTCAGGACCCCACGCGGCCTCCTGACCTTTGAGCGTCTGGACCCCTTTCAGACGCTGCTGGAGAGCGCCGCTCTCCAGACGCTGTCCACCCAAGTCCTCGGCCGGCTGCGAGCAGTTGATGACGGAAAACTCGAAGAGACCCTGCGCGAGTACCTGCGGCGACCAGGGTCACTGGCAGCGTTGGCTGAGGCCCTGAACATCCATGTCAACACCCTACGCCACCGCCTGCACCGGACCGAGGAGGTGCTCGGCGGCCACCTGAGCGACCCGGCCTTCATCGCCCGCCTATACCTGGCCCTTCAGGCCAGGGAGGACACGGTGGGGAACGAGTAGCACGGTCCGGCCAGATTTTTTTGCCCTGATTTGATGACTTCTTCTATGAATGATGTTTTAAAAGAAGTGATGATAAAAGATCATCATCAGAGGGGAAATCGGGCAGCGTCCAGGACGGTGTTTTTCGAGATAATCACTCAGAAACTACGGGAAACGAAGCTGCGAATCACTCAGAAACTACGGGAAACGAAGCTGCGAATCACTCAGAAACTACGGGAAACGAAGCTGCGAAGCTGCGAATCACTCAGAAACTACGGGAACAGGGGGCCAAAACCCCTCAGAAACTACGGGCTATTTTTCTGAGGGGTTCTACGGAATCACTCAGAAACTGCGGGCGAAATCGGCCTGTTTTCGGCCTCTTCCCTCAGAAACTACGGGAAGGGGTTTTTGCGCCGAAAAAGAGCGTCCCAGACGGCTTGAAAAAAGATTCCCCTCAGAAACTACGGGCGGTCTCTCTGGTCTCTTCCCTCAGAAACTACGGGTTGATTAGAAGTGCAGTCGTAGGTCTGTGACGGCTTCCAGAATAGTAGGGAGGCCACCGGCCAGAGCGCGGCGGAAGGTTCGGACCACTTCACGGCCGTCGAGCTTTCCGGAAAGTACCGCCTCACCCAGCGCCGCGCGGTCGGCCACCGGAAAGTGCTTGATGACCCCGATGACCCCAAGCTGCCGCAAGGTCCAGTCGAGCAGTTCCTGCCCTTGGAGGCTAGCAGCCCGGCCATCCTCTGGCGGGGCGGGCTCGGCCGTCTCCGGCGTGCGCGAACCCGCTGCGCGGCGAGTCGGCCGAGCGTGTTCACTCTGGGTCCGGGCAGGCTCCATGAAGTCCTCAGGGCGCTGGATCATGGTAACGAGCAGGCCGCCGGGATTGCGGATGGACGTGACCCGCACGTAGCTGTCGAAGTGCCGCACGGCTGCCTCCACCCGGTCGGGAAAGACGGTCGAAAGCCGCAGCGCGACGCCCTTTTTCACGCCGCGCGCCTGTAGGAGGGCTGCGAGTTCGGGGTGCTCGCCCTCGGGGGCGGGGCCGAATACGTACCGGACCTCCTTGTCCTTGCCCCGGCCGGTGATCTCCACCGAGTCCACGTAGCCCTTGGCGCGCAGTTCCTCGTGTGCGGGCTTGAGGGTCCGCACGACGTTGTCGGGCCGGTCGGTCATCAGGCCCAGGCGGCTGGCCCAGCCCATCAGGGGCGCGCTGACCTCGCGGGCCAGGCCGTCGGCCGTGCTGTCGTCGAAGTGCAGCGCGTCGAGCTGGCGGTACAGGGCGCGCACGAGCGGCTGGCTGAGGTTGCGGTAGAACTCCAGGTCCAGCGGTTTGATGTAACCCGCACGTAGGCTCTCCATGACCGGTGGGGCGAGCTGCACCGTGACCACACTCGTGCCGCGCACGCCGTTTCTGGACTTGGTGTACGAGAGGTAGCTGACCTGCGCGAAGGACTGCGTCGTCCACTGGTGCGAGCCGCGCTGGAACCAGCCCTCGTCGATGGTGTAGGACGCCTTGTTCAGCCGCAGGACGCTCTCTTCGAGCGCGCGGTAATACTGCGCGGTGTCCGGAAAGCCCGAGGCCTTGAGCAGCGCGTAGGCCGTGACACTGAAGGGACCGTCGGGCAGGCCCGCCTCGAAGCAGAGGTTCACGAGCCCCACCATGAAATCGTTGTCCAGGCCGTGCGGCACGACCAGACCGTCGGGGACGGTACAGGTGATCACGACCGGGCGGCCGTCGGGCGTGAGAATCTGTTTCTGCCAGCGCTGCTGGTTGGCTGGTACGGTCTTCTGACCGCTCACAAGGGCCAATCGGGCCAGGTTCAGTTCGTCGAAGCCGCTGTTTTCCGGCGCTGCCGGGAGAGAGACAGTGCGGCGGGCCGGGCGTTCGGACATGACGCCATTGTACCGGTGGCCCCTCAGAAACTACGGGAAAAAGCCTCTGACCGCGCGGAGTCTGCGTGCCGGTGGACACCTAAGCCATGCGCTCGCCTGTCCGCACGGGAAAGTTCAGGACATTCTGGGGCGGCGCCAGCGGACAGCTCCAGCGGAAGTCGTAGAAGCAGGACGGGTGGTAGGCAAAATTGAAGTCCAGCACGAGTTCGCCTGCAGAGGTGCTGCCCAGATCGGCCCCCTTGACGGTGTCGAGGAGGTAGCGGCCGCCGCCGTAGCTTTCCTGGCCGCTCGTGGCGTCCCGAAAGGGCACGAAGACCCCGCCACCATACACGTCGATCCAGTACAGGTCGAGGCTGTGCGCGCCGAATTCGGCCCGGCCGAAGCACACGAGCGGGAGGTCCTGGCCGGTCGAGGAGGCCACCAGCAGGCGTTCCTCGGGCAGGCGGCGCACGTGCGCCGCGAAGACCAGGGCCGGGTCGTAGACCCAGACGGGCAGGCCCGTGAACGCTCCCCGCGCCTCGGCCGGCAGCGGAGACTGTGGATGGGTCCGGAACAGTTCACTGCGCTGCTCGGCCCACCAGCGGTGCGCCCCAACCGGGTCCTGTGACCGGCGCCGACGCACCTCGGCGTACATCTCGGTCACCCGTCGGCGCCAGTCCAGCAGGTCCAGCCAGGTCGGGGCCGTCGTCTCGGAAGCACTCACCGGTTCACCATAGAGCAGCCGTCCGGGGTGCGGCGGGGCGCTCTGTAGCGCGGGACATCCTCTAGACTGGGGCGAAGCTCATCCCGTCGCCCGGCCGCCCTGTCGCGTCGGCCCCGTTCCCCCTGCGAGGTTTCCCTTGACACACCTTCAACCCGGCGAGAAACGCAAACTGTCCGATCTCTCGGCTGGCCCGCGCCTGCGTGTTCAGATCACGCACGACCTGCCCCAGGGCGACGTGAGCGTCTTCGGTCTGGACGGCGAGCGCAAGCTCCGCGACGACCGGTATTTCGTCTTCTACAACCAGCTCCAGAGTCCGGGGCGTGAGGTGTCGTTGCAGCTCGGCGACGGGCGCGCCACCTTCGACCTCGACCTCTCGGCGCTGCCGGCGGGTATCGAGCGTCTGGTCTTCGTGATCTCGCACGACCAGCAGCCCCTGAGCCGCCTGGGCCAGTTGCGCCTGAGCGTGCAGGATGCCCAGGGCACCGAGCGCGCCGCCGTGCTCCTGGTGGGCACCCAGTTCACAGGCGAGCGCGCCCTGATGATCGCTGAGCTGTACCGCCATTCCGGCGAGTGGCGGCTGACGAGCGTGGCGCAGGGCTTTCAGGGCGGGCTCGACTCGCTGCTGGAATATTTCGGCGGTCAGGTGGCCGGCCCACAGACGCCGGCTGCGCCCGCTGCCCCGTCACCAGTTCCTGCGGCAGCCCCCATGCCGGCGACTCCGGCCTATGTGCCGCCCGCCGCGCCGGCCTGGAGTGCCCCGGCGGCTCCCCCCCAGGCTCCGGCCTATGCGCCTCCCTCCGGGTATGGGTCGGCCTCGGAGCCGTCGGGCGTCTCGCCGACGTCGGGCCTGGGCACGAGTCTGTCGGACTTCCTGCGGACGAGCGCCGAGCAGGACCGGCCCGGCGACGTGTTCGAGCTGGAGTCCAGCAAGATGCTGGAGGTCAAGGTCAACGGCCGGGTCTGGAGCAAGCTCGGCGCGATGGTGGCCTACCGGGGCCGCCTCGACTTTCAGCGGGCCAGCACCCTCAGCGACCTGATGGGCGGGATGAGGCAGGGGGGCGGCATGATGGGATCGCTGATCGGCGCCGCCATGCGCATGGGCAGCGGCGAGATGGGACCGCTCGTGAGCATCCAGGGTCAGGGGGTGTGCTACCTCGCCGACCAGGGCAAGGAGATCTCGATCATCCGTCTTCAGGGCGACACCCTGAATGTCAACGGCAAGGACCTGCTGGCCTTCGAGGACACCGTGACCCACGAGATCACCATGCAGCGCTCGGTGGCGGGCATGGTGTCGGGCGGCATGTTCAGCGTGCAGGTGCGGGGTCACGGCATGGTCGCCATCCTGAGCCACGGCCAGCCGCTGACGCTGCAGGTCACGCCGCAGGAACCGGTCTTCACGGACCCCAACGCGACCATCGCCTGGAGCGAGAATCTGCGCCCCGACCTGCGCGTCAACCAAGACCTGCGCTCGATGTTCGGGCGTGGGGGCGGCGAGACCCTCCAGATGGCCTTTCAGGGCAGCGGGTTCGTGGTCGTGCAGCCTTACGAGGAAGCCGCCGCGATGGAGCATCTGCCCAGTCACTGAGCCTCCTCTCCCCTGCCCCCTGTCGCCGGGCAGGGGCAGGCCGCGGGGTGTCCATGCGGGACAGGAAAGGGAGAAGGCGCAGCGTGGCCCCCGCGTCAGGCTCTATGCTCGGTGTCTCAGGATCCCTTCTATGACCCAGACCCGACTGCAAGACCGTGACGTGGTGATCGTCGCCGCCGTCCGCACGCCCATCGGTACCATCCGGGGCGCCCTCTCGACCGTCCGGCCCGACGACCTCGCCGCGCTCGTCCTGCGCGAAGCGGTGGCCCGCAGCGGCGTGCACCCCGGCGACATCGAGGAGGTCATTCTCGGCTGCGCCAACCAGGCAGGCGAGGACAACCGCAACGTGGCGCGGATGGCCCTGCTGCTCGCGGGGCTGCCCGATACGGCCGCGGGCCTCACCGTCAACCGGCTGTGCGCTTCAGGCCTCTCGGCGGTGAACACGGCAGCCCGCGCCATTCGCAACGGCGACGGCGACGTGTACGTGGCGGGCGGCGTCGAGAGCATGACCCGCGCGCCGCTCTCGATGCCCAAACAGGCGCAGGCCTTCGGCAATGGTAACGTCCTCGCCTACGACACGACACTGGGCTGGCGCTATCCCAACCCGGCGATGGAGGCCCTCTTTCCGCTGGAGGCGATGGGCGAGACGGCCGAGAACATCGTCGAGCGCAGCCGCGCCGGGGCCTACATGGGCGGAGAGATCACCCGTGAGGACCAGGACGCCTTCGCGCTCGAATCCCAGCGCCGGGCCGTGGCTGCCATCAATGCCGGGCGGTTCGCAGACGAGATCGTACCCGTGCCGGTGAAGGGCCGCAGAGGCACGGTCCTCTTTGAGACCGACGAACACCCGCGTATGACGCAGGCGGAAGCGGGCTACACCCTCGCCACCGACGCGGCGACCCTGGCCGGTCTACGGCCCGCCTTCCGTCCGGGCGGCACGGTCACAGCCGGCAACGCCAGTGGCCTGAACGACGGCGCGGCCGCCCTGGTCCTGACGAGCGTGGCGAAGGCCCGCGAACTGGGCCTGAAGCCGTTGGCGCGCTGGGTGGGCGGCGCGGCGGCGGGCGTCGAGCCGCGCGTGATGGGCTTGGGGCCGGTCCCCGCCATCCGTAAGCTGATGGAGCGCACGGGCCGGAGCCTGGGCGACATCGACCGCGTCGAGATCAACGAGGCCTTCGCGGCGCAGGCCATCGCCTGTATGCGTGAGCTCGGCATCGCGCACGGGCGGCTGAATATGGACGGCGGCGCCATCGCCCTGGGGCACCCGCTGGGCATGAGTGGCGCGCGGCTCGTCACGACCCTGGCCCACGCCCTCGGCCGCGGCGAGATCGCCTCGGGCGTCGCCGCCCTGTGCGTGGGCGTCGGTCAGGGTGAGGCGGCGCTGCTTGAACGGGTGGAGGCGTGAGGCACCCCCCCCTCATCACCGCGCAGGGGGCCGCCGCTCTGGTGAAGTCCGGCGACACCCTGCTCGTCGGGGGGTTCGGCATGACCGGCAACCCGGTGAACCTTGTCCACGCGCTAGCCGAAACGGATACAGGGAACTTGACCTACGTCGCCAACAACGTCTCCGAACCGGGCCTGAGCGGCGGGCGACTGCTACGCAACCGCCAGATCACCCGCGCGGTGGGCAGCTACTTCACCAGCAACCGCGAGGCCGTGCAGGCCAGTCAGGAAGGCTGGCTGGAGGTCACGCTGCTGCCGCAGGGCACCCTGGCCGAGGCCATCCGTGCCGGGGGGGCCGGCCTGGGCGGCTTCTACACCCCGACCGCCGCCGGAACCTTGATCGCCGAGGGGGCCGATACCCGCCTACTGAACGGCCAAGAGATGGTGTTCGTGCCGGCCGTTCGGGGCGACGTAGCCTTCGTGCGGGCGTGGCGGGCCGACCGGGCGGGAAATTTGCAGTACCGCCTGACCGAGCAGAACTTCAACCGCGCGATGGCGACGGCTGCGAAGGTCGTGGTAGCCGAGGTCGAGGAGATCGTTGAGGTGGGTGAACTGGCCCCCGAGCACGTCCATACACCAGGGCTGTACGTGGACTATCTCGTGCAGGCTCCCCTGACCCTGGCCAACCTGGGCAGCAGCGCGGACGTGAAGGGCGGCGCCCGGCGCGTGGACGAGGCGCGGATGAACATGGCCCGCCGCGCCCTGCGTGAACTGCGGGCGGGCGACGTGGTGAACCTGGGCATCGGAATTCCTACACTGGTCGCCGACCTCATCACACCTGAGATGAGCATCAACCTCCATACCGAAAACGGCATGCTGGGCGTCGGTCCGGCCCCAGAGGACGGCGGGGCGATGAGCTATCCGGTGAACGCCGGCAAGATTCCGGTAACGGCTCTGCCCGGCGCGAGCTACTTCGACAGCGCCGAGTCCTTCGGGATGATCCGGGGCGGGCACGTGGACGTAGCGGTCATGGGAGGCTTGCAGGTGGACGCGGCGGGCAACCTCGCCAACTGGGCGGTGCCGGGCAAACCATTGCTGGGGGTGGGCGGCGCGATGGACCTCGCGGGGGGGGCGCGGCGCCTGATCGTGACGATGACCCACACCGAGGAGGGCGGCGCGCCCAAGATAGTGGAGAGCTGCACGCTGCCGCTGACCGCGCGGGGCGTGGTGGACATGGTCATCACCGACCGGGCGGTGTTCGAGTTCCGTGAGGGCCGCCTGACGCTGACCGGCCTGATGCCGGGGGCCACCCTGGAGGACGTGCGTGCCTCGACCGGGGCCACCTTCGACATACAGCTCGATCAGCCGTAAAACTTCGCCCGGCCCCGGATGACGGGGCCGGGCGAACAGCGGTCAACCCCTCCGCCCGCGGGTCAAGGCAGCAGAGCCAGATTGTCCAGTTCGACGCGGCCGGAGACGGGCACCTGGTCGACCACGAGTTGCACGGCCACCAGACGCTTCATGACTTCGCCGGTCGCCACCTTGGTGGGCGCCCAGTCCGGTTGAGCGAACCGGCTGATCGGCACGTCCAGCGACGTGCTGCCGGCCGGTAGCGTCACGTAGACCTGAGGATTGCTGCCGTCAGCGATGCCCAGACTGCGCTCGCCGATCAGTTCCAGCCGCACCTGCGTGGCGCCGGTTCCGGACAGGTCCAGATGCAGGGTGCCATAGGCGCTCTGGTCACTGCCGACCGTGTCAGTGCCGCTCCGGGGGTTGAGTTCCACCGTCATGACCACTCCGGCGTACTGGTTGGGCGCAGTGATGGCGTAATCGAAGGCGGCGTACTGGCTGCGGCCGCCGCTGGCCGGCACGACCAGCGGCGCGGCCTCCGACCCGGCGGCCTGGTTGCTGAAGCTGCTGGGATGCGCGGCGTCCTGCTGGTAGCCGCTCAGGTAGACCCGGCCGCCGTTCTGGCTCGTCGGCCGCCCGTCCGTCAGGGTCTCGAAGGTGGCCAGCGGGCGGGCAGTGGAGGGTAGGGGCGTGGGCCCTGTTCCAGTCTGTCCCCCTCCGGTCTGCCCCCCCTTGGTCTGGGCGGGCACCTGGGCCATCGCCGCGCCGCTGCTGCGGATGTTCTTGCCCCGCAGGCCCACGATGAACCGCTCCTGGCTCGCCAGGGTGGAATTGATACGCCAGTCCTCTTCTTTCTGGATATCGAACCAGGTGAAGGCCCGGACCTTCGGGAAGCTCTTGGGCAGCGTCTGGAACAGGTCGTCGATCCAGGCCGGTTTGTTACCGCCGACATCCGCCGACGCGAATTCCGCGAGCATGATGGGCTTGCTGGGCGCGATCTGCTGCGCCTTGGCGTAGGCCGCCCCGAACAGGTCAGTGACGCTGCGCCAGTTGCCCCAGCTCGGATTGGTGCCCCAGTTGTACCCGTCGATGCCTATCCAGTCGACATAGGCGTCGCCGGGATAGGCGGCCGAGGGCGCGTTCCAGGCGTCACCCGGTACGTCGTCGTTGTTGTAGGTCCAGATCCACTGCACGTTGGTCGCGCCCGCCGCCTGGAACAGGTCATGGACATGGCGGTAGGCCTGGACGTACTTCTGCGGGTCGTTGGCGTTCTGGCCGGTGGCCCAGGGATACCAGTTGCCGTTGAACTCGTGGCCGAAGCGCAGCAGCAGCGGCTTCTGGGTAGCGGCCGCCGCCTTCGCCCAGCGGGTGATGTAGGCGTCGTACTGCCCCGACACGATGGTCCCCAGACGGATCTGCCCCGGATCGTCGAGCGAGAGGCTCGCCTTCCAGGGTTCCCAGGTGATGTGCGGCAACACGCCCTGCCCCTGGAGCGCCTGCACGTCCTGGGTGGGGAAGGGCACCTCGTCGCCCCACTGCTCGAACCACATCACGCTGGCGGGCGTGCGGCGCAGCTCGGAGGCGACGGTTTCGGGGACAGTGCGGTGCGCGGCGGTCTCGCGGAAGATGCCGAAGAACAGCCCGTCCGTGTTCGTCTCCGTGTCGGTCAGGACCGGCAGGGAACTCGTTGGGGTGTTGGAGGTAGGAACGCGGGTGATGGTGTTGCACGCACTGAGCAGCAGGGCGCAGGTCACGAGGGCAGGCCGAAGGTACGTCATCGGAACTCCTTGAAAGCAGGCAGAGAGGCGGCACAGCGGTAGGGGCTGGGCTGAGGACTGGACGGCAAGGTCCGAAATTCGGTGTAGAGCCACCCTAACAGGAGCACAGGAGTCCGTCAAGAAACCCTTTTCACAGCTCGAGATCTTGCTCTTCGTGCTATCGAATCTTCTCCAAATCTGGCTAGAACCCACCTTTTAGCCTAGTCATCCATTCGCTTGGACATGATTTTTGGAGGACTTGAAGAAAAGCTTTTCTCGGAGTACGATCCGGGTCAGTCCACAATTTTAGACGTGCAGAACGGTCTGCACCGTAGCCCCGGTTTTATGGCCTGGACATCCAGGCTGTGCCGGCCCCGTGCCCACCGCTCCCAGACCAGGAGGAACTTCATGCGCCTTCCCGTTTTTGCCGCCGTTCTGCTGCCCAGCCTGTTGCTCGCCGGGTGCGGCCACCCTTCCCCTCTGCCGGACCCTGCGCCGGCGCAGTTCGCTCCGCAGGCTGTCTCCGGCTCGTTCGGCCGGTGGGGTCAGACCTGGACCGCCTCGAGCTGGAAGAACGGCGATCCGCTGTTCGGCTGCACCTTCTCGCCCAACAACATCACCCTGGGGGGCGGTTCGGATCAGGCGGTCTACGGCTACCTGAACTCGGGTACCTGTAGCGAGGTCAAGAGCAACCGCTGGAAGACGCAGGGCAGTTCGTTCGGCGGTGACTTGTACGTGCCGGCTGTCGCGGGCACCACCACGACCCTGTTCACATATATGAACAACGGCACCCTCTGGAACGAGATCGACGCCGAATTCGTGCCCGCCAGGAGCGCGCTGCACCCGGCCCTGATCTTCCGCAATGGAGGCAGCCGCTATGTCTTCGAGGCCTGGCGGCCCGCGACGAGCAACGCCTGGCACCACGTCGAGGTGAAGTGGCAGGGCGGCAGCATCCAGTGGTATCTCGACGGCCAGCTCAGCTTCACGATGTACAAGAACAGCTCGCTGGGCCTGGGCGCGACTGTTGTGACCGCGCCTAGCGGCAGCGCGAGTATGCAGGTGCCGGCCGCCGCCTGGCCCACGCAGTCCCAGCAGCTCATCGCGAATTTCTGGCGCGGCAGCAACACGGCCGACGCCTCCGGGTTCCTGGGCACCTACGGCGGCGGCACCGGGACCGCCATCTGGAACAACCTCTTCTGAAGTCTGGAGTTTTGACGCGGCAGCGGCGGCCCCTCTCCGGTGGATGCTCTAGAGTGGACCGGGTGAAGAAGTCAGGAACGACCATCACCGAGGTGGCGCGGGTGGCTGGCGTTTCGGTCAGCACGGTGTCGCGGACCATCAACGGCACGGCCTTCGTGGCCGAGGAGAAGCGCGAGGCGGTCAACCGGGCCCTGCAGGAGCTGGGGTTTCAGCCGAACTACCTGGCCCGGAGCCTCATCACCGGCCGCAGCATGACCATCGGCGTGATCGCCGAGGAGATCGTCAGTCCCTACTACGCCGACGTTATCCGGGGCTTCGAGCACGGGCTGTTCGGTACCCCGTACCAGCCGGTCCTCCAGAGCGGTCACTGGTCGCAGCAGCGCGAGACCGACGCCATCGAGACGCTGATCTACCGCAAGGTGGACGCCCTGGTCCTGCTGGGCAGTACGCTGCCGGATCCGGCGCTGCGTGACATCGCCGAGCGGGTCCCCTTGGCGGTCTTCGGCCGGCATGTGCCTGGGCTGGAAGCCCGTTGCCTGACGCTCGATCAGTATGGGGGGGCCTACCTCGCCACGCGCCACCTGATCGAGCTCGGGCACCGCGACATCGCGCACGTGCGCGGTCCCGACGGACAGCAGGACGCCGAGGAGAGGCTGCGCGGGTACCAGGCGGCCCTGCGCGACAATGACCTCCCCTTCGAATCTGACCTTGTCGTGCAGGGCGATTTTCTGGAGCTGACGGCCTATCAGGCCACGCTGCACCTGCTGGAGCACCGCCGCCCTTTCACCGCTATCTTTGCGGCCAACGACCAGATGGCGGTCGGGGCGCGGCTGGCCCTGTACCGTAAGGGGCTGCGTGTCCCCGACGACGTCTCCCTGGTGGGATTCGACGACCTGCCGGGCAGCGCCTTCACGACCCCCCCCCTGACGACAGTTCAGCAGCCGACCTACCAGATCGGCCGGGCGCTGGCCGAGTCCATGCTGGGTCTGGTGCAGGGGCAGACGCCGACCCTGCCGGAGTTCGGGCTGACCCTCAGTGTCCGCGAGTCCACCCGGCCGCTGCGCCGGACCGCTACGAGAAGAAGATCCTGAGCCGGACCCCGGAGGGCGGCCAGACGAGACCTCGCAGGCGCTAGAGGCTCAAGGGGGTCATGCAAGCATTTTCACCGCCGACCTGATTGAATTGGCCTATATTCTGCGCATATGCTCCCATTCGAGCGGCACACGCGCATCCTTGAGCTGATGGACACCCACGAAAGCCTGCTGACCCAGGAACTCGCACAGAAGGTCGGGGCCTCCGAGGCCACCATCCGGCGCGACCTCCAGCAGCTGTCCGAGCGGGGCCTGCTCGCCAGAACCCACGGCGGCGCGGTCCGCGTCCAGCGGAGCATCGCGCACGAACTGGCCTTCGCGACCAAGTCCGTGAGGATGCAGGCCGAGAAGGTTGCCATCGCCGAGTACATGTCCGCGCAGATTCGCGACGGCTCTACCCTGATCTTCGACGCGGGAACGACCATTCTGGAGGTCGCCAAACGGCTGGCCGGCCGGCCGCTGACGGCCATCGCGCTCGATCTGCCGGCGGCGCAGGCCCTCGCGGTCGGGGCCACCGAGGTCCTGCTGCTGGGCGGCCGGGTCCGCAGCGACAGCTTCAGCATCACCGGCCCCTGGACCGAGGACCAGCTCCGGGACCTGCGGGCCGACGTATTCCTCATGGGGGCGCACGCCGTGGACGAGCGCGGCATATCAAACGCCGTGATTGAGGAGGCGACCGTCAAACGTCTTGCGGCGCAGGTGAGCCAGCAGACGGTCCTGCTGGCCGACCATACCAAGTTCGGCTGGCGGGCGATGACCCAGGTCTGCTCCCTTCAAACCGTGCACCAGATCGTCACCGACCGGGACAGCCGCCGTCTGCCCTGGCTCCGGGACGCTGGGCCGGCGCTCACCCTGGTCTGAATCTAAGGAAAGGGCGGCCCCTGCAGGCCGCCCTTCTCCTTTTTCCACGTGACTCAGCGCCCGCGCGTGTACCGGTCGATGACCATCGCCCCGATGATGATGACCCCCGTGGCGAGGAGCTGGTAGAAGGCCTGCACGCCCATCAGGGTCAGGACGTTCTGAAGCATGCTCAGGAGCAGCGCGCCGAGCAGGGCGCCCACCACGTTGCCCTTGCCGCCCGACAGGCTCGTGCCGCCGACCACCGCCGCCGCGATGGCGCTCAGTTCCCAGCCGCTGCCCAGGATCGGTTCGGCCGCGCCGAGCTGCGCGATGAGGACCAGCGCCGCGAAGGCCGCCAGCACGCCGGAAATCACGTAGGTCAGCGTGATGTACCGGTTCGTGTTGATCCCGCTCAGGCGTACGGCCTCGGCGTTGCCCCCCAGTGCCAGGATGTACTGGCCGGTCCGGGTGAACTTCAAGAAGACCGTGAAGGCCACGACGAGCAGGAGGGCCGCTATGAGCGGAATGGGCAGGCCCACCACCGTGCCCCCCAGCGCCCGCTTGAAGCCGTCGGGCAGCGACAGGATGGGTTGCCCGCCCGTGTAGGACAGCGCCAGTCCCCGGTAGAAGGTCATGGTGCCCAGCGTGACGATGAAGGGCGCGAGCTGCACGCGTGTGACGAGCAGGCCGTTGACCAGTCCCGCGACCGCGCCGACCGCCAGCGCGATGAGGACCGTGAGCAGAACGGGCGTGCCGCGCTGCATGAGGTCGGCGCCGATCACGGCGGCCAGGGCGGCTGTGGACCCGACGCTCAGGTCGATGCCGCCCGTGATGATGACGTAGGTCAGGCCAATGGCGACGATGGTGTTGATCGCCGCGCTCAGGCCGATGCCGTTGATGGCGTTGTCGACCGAAAAAAACGAGGGCACCAGAAAGCTGAACACCACCGCGCCGAGCAGCAGGATGGCGAGGATGCCCGCCTCGCGCAGACGTTCGACGAGGACGGCGCGGTTGACGCCCTTAGGCGACGGCTGGATCTTTTGCATGGGTGTGGACTCCAGTGGCAAGGGCCAGGATGCGTTCCTCGCTGGCGTCTGCGCGGGCAAGCTCACCGGCGAGGCGGCCTTCACGCATCACGAGAATTCGGTCGCTCAGCCGCAGGACCTCGGGCAGTTCGGACGACACCATGAGCACCGCGACCCCTGACCGGGCCAGGTCGTCGATCAGGGCGTAGATGTCCGCCTTGCTCGCCACGTCGATACCGCGTGTGGGTTCGTCGATCAGCAGCAGGTCGCATCCCGCCGAAAGCCAGCGTCCCAGGATGACCTTCTGCTGGTTGCCCCCGGACAGGCGGCGGATGATCTGGTGGGGGTTGGCGGGCCGGATGCCGAGCTGCTGGATCTGCGGCTCGACCGCCCGCAGCATGTCCCGCTCCCCGACCCCGACCTTGCCCTTGGCCCAGCTCGTGAGCATCATGTTCACGCTGACCCGCGCGTCGGGCACAATGCCCTGGTGGCGGCGGTCCTCGGCGATGAAGCCCACGCCCCGGCCCATCATGTCGGCGGGCGTGCGCCTGGACATGAGCACGCCTTCCAGTCGCACCTCTCCGCCTGTCGAGGGGTCCGCACCGTAGATGGCCCGCAAGACCTCGGTGCGGCCCGCGCCGATCAATCCCGCGAGCGTGACGACCTCTCCGGCGCGTACCTGAAGGGACACCTCCCGAAAAACGTTGCTGCTCAGGCCCCGGACGTCCAGACGCACGGCGCCGGGCGTGCGCTCGGGCGGCGCCGTCTGGGCGACGAGTTCGCGGCCCACCATCATGGTCACGAGCTGATCCTGGGTCACGTCGCGCTGCCGGACTGTGCCGATGTAGCGGCCATCGCGCAGCACCGTCACGCGGTCGGCGAGTTCCTCGATCTCATCGAAGTGATGGCTGACGTAGATGATGCCCACGCCGCGCGCCGTGAGGTCGCGGACCACGCGGTAGAGCTGCCCGATCTCGTGGGTGGTGAGGCTGGAAGTCGGCTCGTCCATGATGATGATGCGGGCCTGGCGCGCCACGGCGCGGGCGATCTCCACCATCTGCTGCTGCGCGATGGTCAGGCGCTTGACGGGCGTCGCGGGGTGAACGTTCAGGCCGACCTGCTCCAGAAAGGGCCGCACCCGCGCCTGCATACGGCCGTAGTTCAGCAGTTCCCGGCCCTCGTTGCCCAGCAGCACGTTCTGCGCGACGCTCAGTTCCGGGATGAGGGCCAGTTCCTGGTGGATCATGGCGATGCCCTGGGCCTGCGCGTCCTTGGGACTGCCGAGAACCACCGGAGTGCCCGCGACGCTGAGGGTCCCGCTGTCGGGGCGGTACATCCCGAACAGGGTCTTGAGCAGGGTGCTTTTGCCCGCGCCGTTTTCGCCCAGCAGCGCGTGAACCTCGCCGGCCAGCAGCGAGAAGTGCACGTCGTGCAGGACCTGAACGCCGCTGAACGACTTGTTGATGTGTTGTGCGGACAGCAGTTCCGTCACGTCGGTCTCCTGAAAAGCGTGTGATGGCAGCGGCGGGGCCGGCGTGGCCCCGGCCAGCCGGCCCCGGCCCGAACCCTTATTTCTTGAACTGCTCGTACTTGGCGATGCTGTCCTTCATGACCAGGGCCTGCGGCGTGGCGATCACCTTGGGCAGTTTCTGGCCGGCCAGCAGGCGCACGGCGACCTCGACGGCCACCTCGCCGGTCAGGACGGGAAAGGAATCGACCGTTCCGGTCAGCTCGCCCTTCTTGATACTGTCGTAGGCGGCGTTGATGCCGTCTGTCCCGAAGACCAGCGTCTTGCCCAGGCGGCCCGAAGCCTTGACCGCCTCGACGACGCCCAGGGCCATCGTGTCGTTGTTGCAGTAGAAGGCGGTCAGGTCGGGATAGCGCCGCAGCAGGTCGCGGGCGGTCGAGAAGGCCTTCTGACGGTCCCAGTCGGCGGGCACGCTGGCGACAATCTTCAGGGCGGGGTTTTTGGCGAGGGTCGTTTTGAAACCCAGGGTGCGCTGCTTGGCGGCGTATACGCCCGCCTGGCCCTCGATCACGGCGACCTGCCCACCCTTGGGGAAGGTCTTGAGCAGGTAGTTCGCCACGCTCACGCCGTTGTCGTACTGGATGTTGCCGACGAAGTGCTGGGCCGTGGGTGCCACCGCGTCGTTCACGTTGATGACCAGGCTGGTCTTGTCGGCGCGCACGATGCCTGGCAGCAGGTTCACGTCGCTCTGGGGCGAGATGAGCAGGGCCTTGTAGCCCTTGCCGATCATGGTGTTCATCATGCTGAGCTGGCCGATCTGGTCACTCTCGTTGCTGGGGGCCTGGGCGTCCACCTTCACGCCGTACCTGGCCGCGCCCTTCAGGTAGCCCGTGCGCAGCAGCTGCCAGTATTCGTTGGACAGTGCCTTCATGACTCCGCCGACCTGAACGCCCGAGGTGGGTTTGGGCACAGCGCCGAACTGCTTGACGAGCTGGTCGGAGGCCACGCGGCTCTTTTCGGTATCGGGCGAAAAGGTCTGGGCGGCGGCGGCGCCGGCGAGCAGAACGGTCAGGATGGGCAGCAGTTTCTGGGTCTTCATGGTGGGTCTCCTCAGTGGAACGGGCGAAGGGGTCAGAGAAACGGTGGCGGCTGGCCGGCGTGGTTCAGGCCGGCGAAGACAGAAGGTGTTTGTGTAGCTGCTGGACGAATTGAGCTGCCGAGGCGACCGCGTGTTCCAGGGCCTGGGTCAGCCCCTCACCGCAGGCCAGACGCGCCGCAAGGACGCCGACGAAGTGGTCGCCTGCTCCGTGGGTTGAGCGCGCCTCAACGCGGGGCGCCGGGAGGTCGAGGGTGAGTTCTCCCTGTTCGTACAGCAGAACCCCACCTGCGCCCAGGGTCACGACAACGCTGGAATGGCCCGAGTCCAGGTGGGTGGGCCGCGTCTGGGGGTCGGTGCCTGTCCAGGCCTGCGCCTCCACAGCATTCACGACCACGTGGTCGGCCAGGGGAACCAGGTCGCGGTGACTGTCCAGCCACGGCGCGGCGTTCAGGAGGGTCGGCACGCCCGCAGTGCGCGCCGCCGTTAGCACCTCGCGCAGAACCCCGGCGGAGGTCTCCCATTGACAGACGAGCAGGTCGGGCGCGGTCCGCAGCGCCTCCAGCACAGCCCCGGCGCTCAGGTCGGCGTTGGCTCCGGGCGATACGACACCCACGTTCTCCCCAGCCGCGTCGAGCAGGGCCACGCTGCTGCCGGTCGGCAGGAGGGCGCTCCACTCCAGTGCGGCCGTGACACCCTGAGTCTCCAGATACTGTTGGGCTTGGCGCCCGTCGTTGTCCTGGCCCAGGCAGGCGACCAGAATGGACCCCACCTGACTGGTGCCCGCTGCGGCCAATGCCTGATTGGCGGCCTTGCCCCCGAGCTGGCTCCAGCCCTCCTGCGCGATGACCGTCTCGCCGGGCGCCGGCAGGGCGGCGAGGCGCAGCATCCGGTCCAGATGGACGCTGCCGACAAACGTCACCTGCGGCCGCGCTGTCTCAGGCATGAACCCGTTCCGGAAACAGCAGGCGGTCGATGACCCGCGTCACGTTGAAGGCGTCATGGCCGTGACCGAGGTCCGGGTCGGTCGCCAGCTCACGCGCGACCTGTAGCAGGCGCTCGGTGATGCGGATGTTCCACTCGCATTCGCGTACCGGGTCTTCGCGCATAGGAAAAGTGTCGAAGTAGATGGTCCCCGGATATCTACTGCGTTCGAGCAGCATGAGCAGTTCGAGCGTCGTGATGAGACTGGTCGTGCCGACCATCAGGCCGTCGTCCTGGCGGCCGTACCCGTCGTTGAGATGCACGCCGAACAGTTTGTCGTGCCGCAGTGCCAGGGCGGCGGCTTTCGGTGCGTGTTCGTTCGCCATCTGCGCGTGGCAGTAGTCCAGGACGACGCCCAGATTGTCGGCGCCGACCTCGTTGACCACCAGCAGTGCCTCGCCCATGTTGCCAATGAACGAATACTTGCGGGGCTCCCAGGGCTTGTATTCGAGCCCGACGCGCATTCCCGGGTTGTGGGCGGCCACCTGCGCGAATCCGTCCACGGTGTGCGCGAACATGCGCTCGTAGCTGTCCTGGAAGGGGTAGTCGAAGCCGTCGAAGCCTGGCCAGATGATGACGTGGTTACCGCCGAGCTCGGCGCAGGCGTCCAGTGCCTGACAGCTCAGGTCGGTGGCCGCCCGGCGCACGGTGGCGTCGGGGTGAGTGAATCCGCCGTCCCCGAAGGTGTCTGCGGGGTAGCGGACATTCAGGCTGTCGACGCCCAGCCCCAGCGCCTCGATGGTCTGCTTGGTTTCGCGCAGGTTGGAGAGCGAGAAGTGTTCGGGAAAGTTGAGGCTCAGCGAACTGAGGCCCTGAATGCGCGCTGCGCGCTTCAGAAGCTCGGGGGTACGGATGGGTCCAGGCGAGAAATACAGCTCGGGGCGCGCCTTGAGAGAGTTGAGGCGGGTGGCGTACAGCATGGCACCTCCTGAATGGCTCTGTTGCTCATTCATGCGTGTTTGTGAATATGTACCGTCACTATAGGTGGGTCATCAAGAGCATGTCAAGCGAATATGATTGTTCGATCAGAAACATGCATAAATTGAGTATTGCTGGAGCGACCGTGAGGTTTGGGTTGTGCCGCCAACGCAGAGTCTGTCCTTCTGAACCAGGAAGGCCAGTCTGCCTGCCCTCGGTTACATAGGGAAGCCGACCGGACTGGAACCAGCGTCCGGTTAGCGAGATGTGCTTGGAATACGTTGCCAGACGGGCTCAGATACCGCTGGTCATGAGCAGAATGCGGCCGGGATCAGGAACTGCGCTCAGACGCGGCGCGGCGTGCGGCCAGTTCCCGGCGCATGGCCCGGAGTCTCTCGCCGCGCAGGGGATAGAACCACAGCAGCACGAAGGCCAGCGCCGCGCCGACCAGCGGCGGAACACTCATGAACAGCCGAAACCCCTGCGCGACCGTCTCGGGCTGCGCGGCGAGGCTGGGGTCGTACCCGTAGCGGTGCGAGACCCAGCCGAACAGGACGGCGGTCACCCCTCCACTCAGGGTGATGATCAGACCCGAAAGACCGTAGTACGCGCCCTCCTGCCGCTGTCCGCTGCGGAGCTCGGCCTCGTCGATCACGTCGGCCATGATCACGTCGCCCATCAGGATCATGCCCGAAAGGCCTGCGCCGAACAGCACAGTAGTAAGCACGGCTCCTGCCACGCTGCCCACCCAGAGCAGGGGCACAACCGCCAGCCCGCTGACCGCGAAGGCCGCGAGCAGGGTGGTCCGGGCTCCGTAGGGCTGTGCCACGAAGCGGTGCCAGGGCCACAGACAGAGGCCCGCCGTCACGAAGGCTGTCGCCAACAGCAGTGAGGTGACGGCGCCGCCTGGCTCGTCCAGGCTGTACTTGACATAAAAGCCCATGCCGCTGGCGAGTACCCCGGTCGCCAGAAAGCGCATGGTCTGGGCCGCCACCACCGTCAGAAAGCTCCGGTTGGTGAAGGTGAGGCGCAGCAGGGCCAACAGTGGCATCAACGGCGCGGCGTTGGCCTGCGGGCGCTCGAACAGTGGGCGCAGGTTGCCGTAGACCAGGGCAGCACACAGGAGGGCCAGCCCGGCGCCTACTGCGCCCCAGCCCAGGCGCGCGGCGAGCAGGGGCGGGAACGCCAGTCCCAATAGCAGACCGACCACCTGCACCGCGTTCATGCGTACGGCCACATCGCTGCGTTCGGCAAAACTGCGGAACATCTCGGGCAGCAGGCCCAGGTAGGCGGTGCCCAGCATGGTGCTGGCAGTCTCCCAGAGCAGCCACGTTGCGGCGAAGTAGAGCAGAAGCTCTGCCGGCCGTTCGCCCGAAAATGGCGCGTTGAACATGAGGGCCAGCCCCAGCATGGCGGGCAGCGTCGCCAGCCACAGGTAGGGTAAGCGGCGGCCCCAGCGGCTGCGTGTGCGGTCGGACAGGTGGCCGATGAGCGGGTTGTCGACGGCGTTGTAGACCGCGAACGCCGACATCAGCGCCGCGAACTTTACCGGGTCCAGCCGCAGGTGATCGACATAGTAGAGCAGCAAAAAACTCGACAGCTGCGCCGGAATGACCAGCCCGAGATTCAGCAGGGCATATCGCCAGCGCACGGCCGAGGAGGTCGGCGCTTCAGATTCCGGCCGGGTGGCTGGGGGGGCGGTCAGAGAGGTCGCGCCGTTGTCCACACCTTCAACGTAGAGCAGACGCCGTGATCTAGCTACATGATATGAGGTCCGGGTGGCTTGCCAGGTCTGGGAAGCCCGAGTACCTACCCAGACCTGGCCGGCTGATGACACGGCTGCCCTGGCCCAGGTGTAGCGCGTCGAGCCTACTCTATGCGGATCGGGGGAACGCTGGACTCCCCGATTCGGCCACGTGCCTGGGAGCCGTCGCCTATCGGGGCAGCGTGAAGGCGAACGTGGCGCCCCCATCCACCTCTCCGCTGGCCCAGACCTCCCCACCGTGCCTCAGCACGATCCGGCGCACGGTCGCCAGGCCCACCCCCGTTCCGGCGAACTGCTGCTGGGTATGCAGGCGCTGAAACGCCCCGAAGAGTTTGTTGGCATACCGGGGATCGAATCCGGCGCCCGTGTCCTGCACGAAGATGGCCCATTCCTGGGGGCGTTCCTCGGCCCAGATGCGGATGGTCAGGGGCCGGTCCGCGAGCGCGAACTTGACCGCGTTGCTCAGGAGATTGGTCAGGACCTGTTGCAGGGTGGCTGCGTCCGCCTGTACCGTCGGCAGCGGGCCGATCTGCCATTCAACCCTCTGGTCCGGGAATTCAAGAAGGACGTCCTGCTGCGCCTGGCTCACCAGGGCTGGCAGCGGGACCGGCCCCACCTGCAACTCGACGCGGCCAGCACGGGACAGCACCAGCATGGCGTCAATCATGGCCGTCATGCGGTCGGCGGCGCCCGACACGATCCCCAGGTGGTGCACGACCTTGTCCTCCTGCCGGCGTGCATACGCCTTGAGGGCCATCTCCGTAAAACCCTTGACATGCCGCACGGGTGTCCGCAGGTCGTGGGAGGCGCTATACGCGAAGGCCTCAAGTTCGGCGTTCGAATTCTGAAGCTCGGCATTCGTCCGGGCCACAGCCTCGATGCTCTGGGCACGTTCCAGGACCAGTCCCAGACTATAGATGGCCGTTTCCAGCACGGCCCTGTCCATGGGGGTCCAGGTCCGTTGGTCGAATAGGCCGATGGCCAGCATGCCGATCGGCTGGTCATGCATCCTCACCTGAAAGGCTGTCGCTGCCTGAACATGCCGGATCATCTCGGCCGGTGTGTCCGCGCCCTGGGCATAGTTGTCCTGATAGTTGGGCACGCCGGTCAGCCAGGTACTGTGCAGAGCGGGCGCCTCCAGCGGCAGACCGTGGGCGTCCACGAACGCCTGGAGTGCCGGGTCACCGATGTCGCCCACCTGGGATTTCAGCTGCCAGCGGTCGTCACCCACCTCCCAATACAGGGCGTACCCGGGGGTCAGGAGCGAGAGCATGATCTCCTGCGCGCGGCGCACCAGGGCGTAGCGGTTGGTCTCCCCGGCCAGGTCACGCGACATCACAGCGAACGCCGAGAGGGCCAGGCTACGGCGCTCGGCCTCGTCGCGCTGCACCTGCACCTGCCGGGCCGAAGAAATTCGGTCGTACAGCAGAGAAAAGCTGCGGCCCAGCGCACGGATGATGGACCGTTGGGCCTCGGTCCACTGCGCGGCCGTCTGAAGCCCTACGGTCAGGATGGCCCGCACCTCTCCATCCTGCACGGTGGGCCAGATGGCCGCCGCCTGGTAGCTTCCGCTGTGGGCGATGCCCTGCTCCTCCTCTGTCAAGTCATCGACGAATACGGGCTGAAGCGTTTCGAGCATCCGTGCAGAGATTGGCGCGTTCAGCGGCAGGCCCCGCTGCAGGGTGGTCAGGAGCTCCGGGGAGACGTCGGGGGTCCAGCTGCGCGGCTGCCAGACCGGACCCTCGCGCTCGTAGAACAGAGCCGTGACCCCCGGAATCACGGCGCGGAGCGTGTCGAGAACCAGTCGGCCGAGTTCATCCATGTCTTGGGTCTGGCTAGCATTTTCCGTGAAGGTCACGAATGTCTGGAGGGCCGCCGTACGCTCCGCGATCACCTGTTCCAGCCGCGCGCTCTCGCTCCGCAGGGCCTGTTCCTGCATCTGGAACGGCCTGAGGTCGAGGGCGTAGCCCATGACCTGCCGCTCGTCGAAGGAAGCGAGGGTCGCCTCGACCGGGACACGCTCTCCCCTAGCGTTGACAAGTTCCTTGTGGTAACTGATCGCCTCCCCCTGCGCGAGAGCCTGCCCAAACAGCTTCTCTTCTACGGCGTTGTACTCCGGGGGAGTGATAGCCTGCCAGTCAAGCTCGCCGGCTTCGAAGGCCGCGCGTGTCTGCCCGGTCAGGCGCAGCCAGGCGTCGTTGACCTGGCTGAGCTGGCCGTCCAGCGAACCGACCGCCATGGCGACCGGGCTGATGGCAACCATCCGCCGGAACAGGGCCTCGCTGGCCTGAAGCCGGCCGAACAGTTCGCAGCGGTCCAGTGCCAGCGCCGTATGGGCGGCCAAAGTGGACAGGAAATGACGCTCCTCAGGCGTGAAGGTATGCGGCTGCTTGAAATCCAGAATCAGGACCCCCAGGGCACGCTCACCCAGCAGCAGAGGCACGACGGCCGTTGCGGTGGCGGCGATCCCGCCTGTTTCTTTCTCGAAGAACGGGTAGGCCGCCCGGAGATCGCCTGCATTTTCGAACAACAGAGTCCGGCATCCGGTCACCGCTTCCCCAGTGGGGGTGGCCGGAATCAGGGGACCGCTGCGCCATAGCGGCTGCTCTTCCTGTCCCTGCGTCGCGCAGACCTCAAGGCGATGGGTCTCTGGGTTCAGCAGAAGAATCACCCCGGCCAGTGCGTCCAGGGCCGTCACGGCCGGCGCGAGGGCAGCCGAGAGAACGTCTGGCTGGGTCTACGCGGCGGCCAGGGTCGCCGTGAGACGTTGGAGAAGGGCGCTTTGCGGCGCAGTGACCGCAAAAGACTCAGTCATGTTCAGGAGTATAGGTGGCCTGTTCGGCGTACCGGACCGCTGGGCTTCATCTTTTGGCTATGCCCGCCGGGTCCAAGGAGACTCCACCTTTCCTACCGGTAAGGGGTAGTCTTACCGGTAAGACCGATCGCCTGAAATCAGTCTCGGGCTTTGCCGGTCCGCTGCTGGACCTTCGTAGCGTCCTGAATACCCGTAACCCACCGCACCTGGTTCGACCCTCCGTGGGGCTTCCCCACGACTCAATTCTTCAGAACTTCTGGCATCCGCGCGAGCCACCGGTCCACAGCCCGCCGGTCGTCCGCGCCGAGCGAGGCGAGAAAGCGCCGGCTGGACAATTTGCGGGCTACGTCGCCAGCGGCAGAGGTCTCCGGGCGTTGGCCGAGACGCAGGACCTCGGCCTGAAGTTCGGAACGCGACGCCCCCCCCCCAGCCAATGCGATCAGGGCTGCGTGATGCTCCTCGGGCGCCCCGACGATCACTGAGGCGAGGGTAAGGCGCAGGCCGGAGCGCAGTGCTCCAACCACGGCAGGCGGCCAGGCCAGGACCCTAAGCTTGTTCTTGGCGAACGAGGACCACGTCTCCCCCAGCGGCGCGAACAGCGCGTCGAGCGCTGCCGCCTCGTCGCCGGGCGGCTCCTTCGTCAGCCGGACAAGCCGGGCCCGCGCCTCTTCGCGGCCGAGCCCCAGGGCCGCCGCTGCCAGGTCGAGCTTGCCGTCCACCTCGTCAATGAGATTGAGGTTCTCGCGCTGGAGATTTTCCAGCAGCGCCGCCACTCTGGCCTGCTGGTCGGTTAGGGTCCGGACGATTACGGGCACCTCGTCCAATCCGGCGAGCTGAGCGGCTCGCCAGCGCCGCTCGCCCGCCACGATCTCGTGGCCGCCCGGGACAGCGCGCACAAGTAGCGGTTGCAATACGCCCTCGCTGCGAATGCTCTGGGCCAGGGCTGCCAGCCCAGCCTCGTCGAAACTGCGCCGGGGCTGGCTCAGGCCGGGCCGCAGCTCGGCCACCCGCAGGGTCTGACCTGCTCCAGACGGCCGCAGGAGTGCGGCCGACTCGCCCAGCAACTCGCCCAGATCCGGACGGGTGGGACGGCTGCGGCTCATGCAGGGACCCCGAGGTCGAGGGCAGCGGTGACTGCACGGGTCATGGCCTGCACGTCGCGGTGAACCGGCGAACCGGGAGCATACAGCCCTACCGGTTGCCCGGCCGTACTGCTGTCCAGCCACGTCGCTCCGCGCAGCGGAACAGGTTCGGCGAGGACCGGCAGATGCCGCCGCAGTTCCGCCAGTACCTCGCGGTCGTGCGCGCGCCGGCCCTCGTACATGGTCGGGATGTACAGCGCGATCCGCAGTTCGGGCCGCAGGCGGTGGTACAGGGCCAACGCGCCCTGGAGGCCGGGCAGGGCGTCCAGACCTTTTTGGTTGGTCAGGACCGGCACGATGAGTGCGTCGGCCGCGAGGGCGCCCAGAGCCGCGAGCTGCCCGAGGCTGGGAGGGCTGTCGAGCAGGGCAACGTCATACTGGTCGCGCACGGCCAGCAGGGCCCGGCGCAGAGTCAGGACCGCCCCGATCTGGCCGCTGATCTGGGCTTCGGCCATAGACAGGCTGATGTGCGAAGGCACAAGGTCCAGTCCGTGGACCCGGCGGGGCTGGGGAAGTTCCAGGCCCTCGACGGCGACCGGGTAGACCGTGTCTTCCAGGTGCGCGTCCTGCACACCGAGCCAGTGCGTTAGGCTGGCCTGCGGGTCCAGATCGACGAGCAGAACGCGGCGCCCGGACTGCGCCAGCTCGTAGCCCACGTCACGTACGATGCTGGTTTTTCCGGCCCCACCGGCATGGTTGAACACCGTCGCTATCTGCATGGAACCACCATACCCTGCTCCCGGTCTTACCTGTAAGACTGGCCGGATTCTGCCCGCTTCTCTGTTGGTGGATCCGGGTCTGTCAGACGCGACGGGACAGCGGGCCTCATAGGCACCTCTTCGCCAACCTTCTCACGGCGTGTGGAGATCAGGGTGAAGGGGTAGCCTCTCTCCTCTCTGCCCTCGACGGACGCCTCCGCAAGTTTCTACGGGTGTGGAGGGTCAGGACTCGGAGACCCGTGTAACCCTGATCCCGACCTTCCTACGACCCTATACAGGCCTCGTCAGGCTTTGCGCCGGCGCTTCACGTCGTACATGCGGGTGTCGGCCAGGGTCAATAAACCGGACCAGTCCCCCTCGCCGGTGGTCGCGGTTCCCACACTGACCCCGAGCGGAAAGGAGAGGTCCTGGCTGACCGCCTGCCCGACCTGATCCGCCCAGTGCTGGAGCGTGTCACTGGAATAGACACCATGCAGGACAAGTACGAATTCGTCCCCTCCCAGGCGGTAGACCTGCCCCTGCGGAGCGAATTCTCCGGCCAGAGCACTGGCGAACAGCCGCAGCGCCCGGTCGCCCTCGGCGTGGCCAGCGCGGTCGTTCAGGGCTTTGAACCCGTCGAGGTCCATCAAGGCCAGGGTCAGGGGGACACCGGGTTCCAGCGCGCCCAGGGCCTCTTCCAGAGCGCGGCGGTTGCCCACGCCGGTCAGGGCGTCCTGCCGCGAGGCCAGCGTGGCGGCCTCCAGCGTTTCGTGCCGCCCGATGACCGAGCGAATGCTGCGGCCCGCCGCCTCCAGCAGTGCCCGGTCGCTCTCTCGCCAGGGGGACCGGCGCAGGGTCTCGCCTACCCGCAGGACGATCAGGGTAGCGGCGGCGCCCTCCCACTCCCCCAGGGGAATCCAGGCGCCCGCCTGCACACCCGACTGCACCGCGCCGGGCAGGGCGTCGGGGTGCTCGGAATAGCGGTCGACATACACGCTGTACCGGTGGGAGACGCTGGTGGCCGTCACGCTGCGCGGGCCCTGGGCAATGGTCTCGGCGAGGTGGTCCAGACTGGCTGGAAGCCCGGTGCGGCAGTGAACCAGGCGGACCTGCTTGCGGCCGTTCCGGATGCTCAGGAGACCGGTCCAGTCGGCAGAGATGGCCTGCCCCAGCAGTTCGGCCGCCTGAAGGGTGATGTCCTCCGGGGCGCCGCTCAGCTCTCCGAAGGCCGTGATGGCCTCCAGGGTCTGGGCGTGGGCCAGCTCCCGTTGCAACTCGGCCATATGCCTCGCCTGGGCATCCACCTGACGCCTGAGCTCCTCGGTATGGCGGCGCAGTTCCAGCTCGCTCATCGCCATGTCGGCTAGATCCTGGAGGACCCGCAGATCGGTTTCGCTCAGGGTCCGGGGGGTGAGGTCCACGACGCACAGGGTGCCGATGTGCAGGCCGCGCGGGGTACTCAGCGGGGCACCCGCGTACATGCGGCACCCGTCCTGCGTGGCGGGCAGGTCTTGGAATCGCCCGTCGAGCCTCAGGTCCGGGACCAGCAGCGGCGTGTCCTGCAGGATGGTCCAGGCACAGGGCGAGTCGGCCCGTGGCAGTTCATACTCCGGGATTCCGGTGGTGGCCTTGCCCCAGTGCCGTTCCTGATCGACGAAGTTGAGGACGGCGATCGGCACCTCCAGCAGCCGCGAGGCGAGGCGGGTGATTCGGTCGAAGGCTTCCTCGGCCGGCGTATCCAGGATGTCGTAGCGGGCCAGATCCAGGAGGCGAGCGGCTTCGTCGGAGGGCAGCGGGGCGGTCCTCATGCCCCTACCTTAACGCCGGTTCCTGTGTGAACTCCGGCGGTGGCCCGGTAGGGGAGACAGCCAGTCATCTGGCTCTTCAGAAGTTCGGAGGGGAACTGCGTAGCGTATATGCAGTTCCCCTCCGGCAGCAGCCTCTTCCTCCTCAGCTAGTGCTGCTGCCGGGGGTCGAACACGTCGCGTAGGCCGTCGCCGATGAGATTGAAGGCCAGCACGGTCAGCAGGATGGCGAGGGCGGGCGCGCTGGAGGCCAGCGGCGCCTGTGAGATGTAGTTGCGTGTCTCGGAAACCATCGCTCCCCACTCCGGCGTGGGCGGCTGTGCCCCAAAGCCGATGAAGCCCAGGCCGGCCGCGGTGAGGATCGCGCTGCCCACGTCGAAACTGCCCTGGACCAGCAGTGGCGTCAGGGTATTGGGCAGCAGGTGGCGCAGGGCGATGCGGCCCGGCGTGCCGCCCAGTGCCCGCGCCGCCTCGACGAACTCGCGCTCGCGCAGGGCCAGCACCTGGGCGCGCACCAGGCGGGCATAGGTCGGCCAGGACACGAGCGCCACCGCGATCATGACGTTGGTTAGGTTTGGTCCCAGGGCTGCCGAAATCGCCATCGCCAGGATCAGGCTGGGGAAGGCCAGAAAAACGTCGGTCACGCGCATGATGGCCTCGTCCCACCACCCGCCGCGCAGCCCGGCGATGAGACCGACGAGGGTGCCGCTCACCAGAGAGGCGAGCATGACGCCTACGCCAAGGCCCAGCGAGATGCGCGCGCCGCTCAGCACGCGGGCCAGCACGTCGCGGCCGAGCTGGTCGGTGCCCAGTGGGTGGGCCGTGCTGGGTCCGCTCAGGCGCGCGGCGAGGTCCTGGGTGGCGGCTCCGCCGGTCAGCAGCGGCCCGAACACGGCGCACACCACCAGGAAGGTGAGGAGGGCCAGACCCAGAACCGCGCCGTTGTTGCGCCGCAGCCGCCGCCACGCTGTGCTCCAGGCGGCGGCCTGAGCGCCGCTTTTCCACTTGACGGCCGTCACTGGTAGCTGATCCTCGGGTCAAAAAAGGCGTAGGCGAGATCCACGAGCAGATTGACGACCGAGTAGGCCAGTCCGGCGACGAGCGTAACGCCCATCACGGCCGGAAAGTCGAGGCTGATGGCCGAGGTCGTGGCGTAGCCGCCAATGCCCGGCCACGAAAAGATAGTCTCAGTGAGGACTGCGCCGGTCAGCAGGCCGCCGAACAGGCCGCCGAAGACCGTGAGCAGGGGCAGGGCCGCGTTGCGCAGGGCGTGCTTGGCGATCACGCGGCTGCGCTTCATGCCCTTGGCCCGCGCCGTGCGGATGTAGTCCTGCGACAGCACTTCCAGCAGGGCGCTGCGGGTCATGCGGGTCAGCAGCGCCGCCGAATAGGCGCCCAGCACCAGTCCCGGCAGGATCATGTGCCGCAGGGCGTCTACGAACACCTCGCGGTCGCCGGCCAGCAGGGCGTCCACCGTCACCAGCCCGGTGTGTACGGGCGGCGGCAGGCTGTACGAGTCCAGGCGGCCCGGCCCCGGCAACCAGCCGAGTTTTTCGTGAAAGAGGGTCAGGGCCAGGATCGCCAGCCAGTACACCGGCGTGGCCCCACCCAGCAGCGAGAAGATGCGTGCCGTGAGGTCCGGCCAGCGCCCGTGCCACAGCGCTGCGACGATCCCCAGCGGTAGCCCGATAAGAAGCGCGAAGACCACCGCCACCAGTGTGATCTCCAGGGTCGCCGGAAAGAATTGGCGCAGGTCGGCGGTGATGCTGTTCTGGGTGCGCAGCGAGGTACCCAGGTCGCCCTGCAGCAGCCCCTTCATGTACAGGCTGTACTGCACGGGCAGCGGCTGGTCGAGGCCGTAGCGGCTGCGGAATTCTGCGAGCTGTTCCTCACGGGCGTTGTTGCCCATGACGGCGGCGGCCGGGTCGGCGGGCAGCGTGTGCGAGATCAGAAAGGCCGTGAGCGTGACGCCCCACAGCACGAAGATCATCAGGCCCAAGCGTTTCAGGATATAGACGAGCAGACGGCCACCTCCAGACGGAATCGGCCGGCAGGGGAGACTCGCGCCCCCTGTCCGGCCGAAAACTTCACTTCTTGCTGACGCGCTCGAACTGCACGTTGCCGTTGGCGTCGCGCACGAAACCGGTGATGCTCTTGCCCGTCACGACCGGCTTGTTGGGCTGGTACAGCACCGCGTAGGGGCCGTCGTCGACCATCAGCTTGGTGAGCTGGGCGTAGAGGTTGAGCCGCTTGGCCTGGTTGGTCTCGGTCGCCGCCGCCTGCGCGAGCTGGCTGGCCTGGGGGTTGTTCCAGGCGTTGCGCCACGCCAGCGACTTGGCGCCGTAGTCGCTCAGGGGCGTGCCGTTGCCGTCGGCGTCGGGGTAGTCCGGCCCCCAGTACATCAGGATCATGCTGGTCTTCTGGGCGCGGTAGGCGGTGAGCAGTTCGGAGGTCACGCTCTGGCGGATGTTGACCTTGATGCCCACCTTGGCGAGGTCCGACTGGAGCTTGGCGGCGAGGTCCTGGCAGGGCACGCCGCCGGGGCAGGCGCCGGTGCCGATCTGCATGTCCACGGAGAACCCGTCCGGTTTGCCGGCGGCGCGCAGCAGGGCCTTGGCCTTGGCAGGGTCGTAGGGGTAGCTGATCTGCGGGTTGGACCCCGCCATGCCCAGCGGGATGATGGTCTGGGTCTTGCGCGCCAGCCCCTGCAGCAGGCTCTTGATGATGCCGTCCTGGTCGATGGCGTAACGCACTGCCTGCCGGACGCGCGGGTCTTCAAAGGCCGAGCCCTTGGCCGAGTTCATGCCCAGGTACGCCAGAGTGAAGGTATCGGTCTTGAGCGCCTTGAGGTTGGCGTTCGTCTGCGCGGCCTTGAAGGCGTCGGGGGTGTAATCCCAGGCCACGTCGATCTCGCCCGAATTGAGCGCGGTCTGCTGCGCGGCCGATTCCTGCATGTAGCGCAGGATCACGCGTTTGATGGTGGGCGAACGCCGGAAGGCGTTGGGATTGGCGTCCAGAGCGATCTGCGCACTCTGGTCCCAGCGGTTGAGCTTGAAGGGGCCGCTGCCCGCCGAGTGGTTTTTGAGCCACGCGCTGCCGTAATCCCCGTTCTGAACATGCGCCTTCGCCTCGGTGCTGTCCACGATGCCCCCCACGTTGAAGGTGAGCAGCGCCAGGACGATGTTGGGGTTGGCGGTCTTGGGAATCTCCATCACGACCGTTTTGGCGTCGGGGGCCGTCACGGAGCCGGCCTTCAGGTTGGCTACGTCGGTGAGCAGGAAGCTCGACGGCGTCTTGAGGGTGATCACCCGTTCGAGCGAGTACACCACGTCGGCCGCCGTCACGGGGCGCCCGGTGCTGAACTTGGCGTCGCGCAGCTTGAAGGTGATGCGCGAACCCGTGCTCGTGGGCGTCACGGTCCAACTGCTCGCCAGTCGGGGGCGCAGGGTCTTGAGGTTGTTGCCCTCGTAGGCCACGAGCGTGTCGTAAATGTTGCCCAGGATCAGCGTTCCCGAGAATTCGTAGGCCACGCCGGGGTCGAGCGTAATGAGGTCGCTGAAGTCGCCGCCGACCACCAGCGTGTTCTGGCGCTGCGCTCCGGCGAGCCCTGCGCCCAGCAGCGCCGTGCACATCAGAGTTCTGGTCAGCAGGGTCCGGGACAGTAGCGTCCGGTTCAACTGGGGAAAAGCCGAGGTCAGGGTCATGGGATCTCCTTCGGAACAAGGGCGGTTCAGGGCAAGGGAGTCTGCGGGGACGTTCAGGGTCAGGGGAGAGACCCTGCGGCCATCTGGGCCGCCTCGGCGGGGTAGGCGGCTTTCAGGTCCGCGAAGTCCTGGGGTCTCCCGACCCACCACCACAGCACCTCGGCGTCCTCCACGGCGCGCGTGACGTGACCCTCGCCGGCTGGGATGAGCATGAAGGTACCGGGGCCGGCGAGATGGACCTGACCGCCGATCTCGATCTCGACCTGCCCGCTCAGGACATACGAATATTCGTCGGCGGGGTGCGTGGACTCGCCCGCCAGGGGGACCTGCTGCCCGCGCCGCATCCGCGCGGTGCCGACCAGCGTGCTGCCCGCGCTGTTCTCCGCATTGGCCAGATGCTCGAACACGAGCCCGATGGGACCTGCCTGGGTGCCGAAACCGACTTGCCGTGTGTGCATGGTCACCTCGCGCCTTCTCGGAGCCGCGCTTCATTCAGAACAGGGTGGGGGTACCGACCCAGAGCAGCACGGTGTCGCGGCCGCCCCGGTTTTCCCAGAGATGGGGAGTGGTGGACTGGTAGTGCACGCTGTCGCCGGGATGCAGGTCGAACTCGCGGTCCTCGATTCCCAGGTGCAGGCTGCCCTCCAGCACGTAGAAGAATTCCTCGCCGGCATGGGTGGTCATCTCCGAGACCATGCCGGGCGCGAGGCGGGTCAGCAGGACCTCGAGGGCGCGGTCGGGCACGCGGCCGGTCAGGGAGGCGAACTGCTTACGCGCGTCACCGACCGAGAAGTAGAGCTGTTCTCCGGCCCGCTGTACGGCCCCTTCCGGGACGGGCGGGGCCACGAAATACGGCGTCGAGACCTGAAGCGCCCCGGCGATCCGCGTCAGGGAGGTCAGCGACGGCGAAGCCTTGTCGCGCTCGACCTGCGACAGGAACGGCTTGGAGAGATCGGCCGCGCGGGCGACTTCTTCGAGGGTCAGGCCCAGCAGCCGTCGGCGCGAGCGGATTTTGGCTCCTACACTCATCGGCGGCTCCTGGAAACAGGTGGGGCGCAAGGTGGCCGGAAAGCCAGATACAGGAAAGCCCTCCAGCCGATTCGGGACGGATGAGGAGAGAGAAGAGAACACCAGTCGGCGCGGTCCGGGTCGGACGCCCGGAGCTGCCCAGGGAAGCAAAGAGAAATGAACTCCGAGAGGGAATCTTCGTAAGAGGACTGACGATGCGCGAAGTGGCGTTGTGTGGAACTGGGTTAAACGGTATCAAACAAAGTTTGATGCTACGAAAGTTATCTAGAGTGCTGCCGAACTACTCAGGCGCCCCGGTTGGGTGTAGTTGGGATACAGGAAACGGCCGGATCGTCAAGATCCGGCCGTTTCCTGTGCGCTCTCAGGGGGTTCGGCGCGCCGACCTCGCCTGAAGCAGCACGACCACGAGCAGGAAGACCCCGCGGATGACGTTCTGCCAGAACACGTCAATGCTGATGACACCCTTGCCGTTCTCGAAGTTCAGGATGTTGAACACCAGTCCCAGCAGTGTCACGCCCACCATCGTATTGAACAGCGAACCACGCCCGCCGCTCAGCAGGGTGCCGCCTACCACGACCCCGGCGATGGCGGTCAACTCCCAGCCCACGCCCTCGACCGGCTGCCCGGCCCCGAACTGCGCGGCCAGGATCACGCCCGCCAGCCCCGCGAGCAGGCCCGACAGGGCGTAGACACCTACCTTCACGGCGTCCACCTTCAGGCCCATCAGGCGGGCGGCGTCCTCGTTGTCGCCCACGCCCAGGGCGCTGCGGCCAAAGCGGGTGGAATTGAGCAGCACGCCGCCGAGCGCCAGGGCCACGAGCAGAAAGACCATCGGCATCGGTACGCCCAGCAGGTCCCCCTGGCCCAGAAAGGCGAAGGAACTGCCCGAATCCACCGAGACCGCCGCCTGCCCCGAGGCGAGCTGCGCGACTCCCCGTGCCCCCAGAAAGGTGCCGAGCGTGATGATGAACGGCTCGATCCTCAGCCGCGAGATCAGGACGCCGTTCAGGAGGCCGACGGCCAGCCCGCCCGCCAGCCCGGCGAGGAGCCCCGCCACGGCCCCGTGTGGACTGGCGAGCGCGGCCAGCACGCTGCTCATGGCTGCCACGCTGCCCACCGAGAGGTCGATGCCGCCCGTGACGATCACGAAGGTCATGCCGATGCCGATGAGCAGGAACATGGCGTTGTAACGGAAGAAACTGCTGGCGTTGTAGGCACTCAGGAAACCGTCGTAGCGTAGAGACGCGAACACCACGAGCAGCAGCAGTGCCCACAGCGCCCCCCGACCTTTCAGGAAGGCCAGGACGTTCGGGCGGGCCGCCGCCCGGGAGGAAGGAGAAGGCTGGACGGTGGTCATGCGCGCCTCCGGTACTGTAGGGCTACCGCCACGACGATCACGGCGGCCTTGACGATGAGGGCGACAGAATCCGGCACGCCCTTGACGAGCAGGGTGTAGCGCAGCAGCTGGATGAACAGTGCCCCCAGCAGCGTGCCGAGCATGGTCACGCGCCCTCCGTTCAGGGCCGTGCCGCCCACCGCCACGGCCGCGATGGCGTCGAGTTCCATGTTCTGACCGACCAGGTTGCTGTCCGAGCTGGAGTTGATGGCGATGACGATGAGGCCCGCCAGCCCCGCTAGCGTGCCCGACAGGGTGTAGACGAGCACCCGCGTTCGGTCCACCGGCACTCCGGCGAGCCGGGCAGCCTCAGGGTTGCCGCCGACCGCTACGACCTGGCGCCCGAACAGCGTGCGGCGCAGCACCCAGGCCGCGAGCAGCAGCAGCGCCAGCATGAGGTACACCTGCACCCCGATGCCCAGAAAGCGCGCGGTGCCCAGCGCCCCGAAACTCGGCTGCGTGAAGTTGACGAGGGCGCCGCCGCTGATGACCTGCGCGACGCCGCGCCCGGCGATGAACAGCACCAGGGTGGCGATGATGGGCTGCACGGCGAAGCGCGTGACGAGCAGGCCGTTGAAGGCCCCCAGCGCCGCCGTCGCCAGCACCGGCAGCACGAAGGCCAGCGCCGTGCCCAGCCCTGGCCCCAGCGCCGGGCTCAGGAACAGCAGCGGAGCGATGGCGCCGCTGATCGCCATGAGGGAGCCCACCGAGAGGTCAATGCCGCGCGTGGCGATCACGAAGGTCATGCCGATGCCGACGATCACGATGGTCGCCGTCTGGGTGAGGTTGATGTTCAGGGTGGCGAGGCTCAGGAAGTTGGGTGTGGTCGCCACGTTGAACAGGATCAGGGCCAGCAGCGCGATGAGGGCCGAAGACCGCTGGAGCGAGAAGGTGGGGCGTGGGCGGGCGCTCTCACGCAGGGTGGTGGTCATGGGTGCCTCCAGCGGGGCCGGTGTGCGGGCCGTGCGCCATCGCGGCGAGAAGCGCGTCCTCGCTCAGTTCGCTCTGGTCCAGGGTCGTCACCGACGCGCCGTCGCGCAGGACCGTGACGCGGTGGCAGCCCTCGAGCAGTTCCTCGGGGTCCGACGAGATCATCAGTACCCCCAGCCCGCCGGCCGCCAGTTCGCTGATGAGCTTCTGGATCTCGGCCTTGGCGCCCACGTCGATGCCGCGCGTCGGCTCGTCGAGAATCAGGAGGTCGGGTGAGGTGCATAGCCACCGGGCCAGCAGGACTTTTTGCTGGTTGCCGCCCGACAGCTCGCGGATGGGCTGATCGGGCGACGAGCAGCGGACCTTCAGGCGCCGGATGAACTCGTCCACGACCCGCGTCTGGGCGGCCTGGTCCACGACGCCCGCGCGGGTGAGCTGAGGCAGCAGCGCCAGCGTCAGGTTCTCGCGTACCGACCACTCGGGCACGATGCCGTCGTGCTTGCGGTCCTCGCCGCAGAACGCCAGGCCCGCCCGGATGGCCTGGGCGGGGGCCTTCCAGGCCACGCGGCGGCCCCCCAGGGTCACGTCGCCCGTCGCCGGCTCAGCCGCGAACAGGGCGCGCGCCGTCTCGCTGCGGCCCGACCCCAGCAGCCCGGTCAGCCCCATGACCTCGCCCCGGCGCACCGAGAGGTCCACGCCGCGCAGCGTGGGCGGGCGGCGCAGGCCCGAGACCTCCAGCAGCGTCTCGCCGGCCGACGCCGTGCGCTCGAACCCGGTCTGGCCCTCGCGGGCGAGTTCCTGTTCGCCGCGTCCGAGCATCACCGAGACGAGTTGCAGGCGGCTGAGCTCGGCAAGGGGCCCCTGGTGGACGGTGCGCCCGTCGCGCATCACTGTGATGTGGCTGCACGCGGCGTACAGCTCGTCGAGGCGGTGCGACACGAAGATCACGGCCACGCCGCGCGCCTGGAGGCCCCGGATCACGCCGAACAGCGTCTCGACCTCGCGGTCGTCGAGGCTGCTGGTGGGTTCGTCCATCACGACGAGCCGGGCATCGAGGGCCAGGGCGCGGGCGATGGCGACCATCTGTTGCAGGGCCAGGCTGTAGCTTTCCAGCGGCCTGGTCACGTCGAGGTCGATTCCCATGCTGCCCAGGACCTCGGCCGCGCGGCGCCGCATGGCGCGGTGGTCGATCAGTCCGAAGCGACGGGGCTCGTGTCCCAGCATCACGTTTTCCGCAACCGTCTGGAGCCGCACGAGATTCACTTCCTGGTAGATGGTGGCGATGCCCGCGCGCTGGGCCTGGAGGGTCGAGCCGAAGGCGACCTCCGTGCCCGCAAACTGCACGCTGCCGGCGTCGCGGCGATACACCCCGGTCAGGACCTTGAGGAGTGTGGACTTGCCCGCACCGTTCTGGCCGATGAGGGCATGGACCTCGCCGGGCATGACGCGCAGTTCCGCGCCGCGCAAGGCGTGGACCCCGGCGAAGGCCTTGTCGATCCCGCTCATGTGCAGCAGCGGAGGAGAAGAGGCGGGAGAGGGAGGGGCGGCGCTGGTCTGGGTCATGGAACGTCACCGTCTGTGCGCGTCGGCCGATCTCTAGGGGCCGGACGGAAGGAGACACCGGTCGAAGGCGGACCACCGAAAAGGGGCGGAGGAGGCCCGCAGACCCACCCGCCCCGCAGAAAGCCTCGGTGCCGGTTGCTCAGAAGGCGCTGTTGAGCATGGCCTTGGCGTTGCTGGCGTCGAAGAAGCGGTCGTCGTTGATAAGGCGCCCGGCGATCTTCTTGCCGGCCGCGTAATCTTTCAGGGTCTGGAAGGCCTTGACCCCGAAACGCGGGTTGCACTCGACCGTCGCGCCGAGCTTCCCGACGATGATGGCTTCGAGCGCCGACTTCTGGCCGTCGATACTCACCAGGGTGATGTCCTTGCCGGGCTTGCGGCCCGCAGCTTCCAGCGCCGTGATCGCGCCCAGGGCCATCTCGTCGTTGTGGGCGTAGACGGCTGTCGCCTCGGGGTGCGCCTGGATGAGCGCCTCCATCACCTTGCGGCCCTCGTCACGGGTGAAGTTCCCGGTCTGCGCGGCGATCACCTGGATGCCGGGAACCTTGGAGATCACGTCGTGGAAGCCCTTTTCGCGGTCGATGGCCGGGCTGCTGCCGGTCGAACCGAGCAGTTCGATGACCTTGGCCTTGCCGCCGGTCTTCTTGACGAGCCATTCGGCGGCGCGCTTGCCCTCGGCGTAGAAGTCCGAGCCGATGAAGGTCACGTAGTCGGTGCCCGCCTTGACCACCGAGTCGTCCACGTTCCGGTCGATGACGAACAGTGGAATGCCCGCGCGCTTGGCCTCCAGCACGACCGGGGTCAGGGGCTTTTCCTCACGCGGCGTCAGGAAGATGGCGTCCACGCGCTGAGCGATGCACGATCTCACGTCGCTGGCCTGCTTGGCGGCCGACCCGTTGGCGTTGGTGAAGATCAGGGTCCAGCCGAGCCGCTTGGCCTCGTCCTGCATGCTCTTGGTCTGGGCCAGGCGCCAGGGGTTGTCCATCTCCGACTGGTTGAAACACACGCGGTAGGTGGGCTTGACGGCCAGTTTGGGCAGCCCGCCGGTCTGGGCGGCGGCGACGGCGAGGGTCAGGGCGGCGGCGGACAGCAAAACGGTGCGGGTCTTCATGGTCTTCCTCCTGAATAGGGAAACTGCGTCGGAAAGGACAGCGCGGCAGACACCTGCGGAACCGCCGGGACACTTCGGAAACGTTGGGACTGGTCGTCCGACTATAGGGCTCGGCACAGGATGTGCCTCTGGTTTTGTGAACGATCACAGACTAAATCTCACTGGACTCGCCGTCAAGTCCCCCAGCTTTGGACAGGCGGAGGAAGGGCAGAGTCGGCATACCCGTCTTGGGAGGAGGGTTCCAGCCCCAGCCCCGACGCCGATAATTTCCCGCAAAGGTTGAACTGAGCGTAGAAAATCCAGCTGGAGGGGTCTTTCTCCAAGCGGGGGTTCAGTCCGCCGGCTGGGCCCGCCCCCTGCGACCAGCCCAGTGCCGCGCCGGGATGGAGAGTGCTCCCGGCTTGACAGGCACCGGAGAGAGCTCCTACGCTGTGACCGTTCACAAAAGCTTGAAACCAAATCGAAGACGAAGGACGTTCCGGGTCGGCGCACCGTCCCAGACGGTCCGGTGCGGCCACGCCGTGAGACAGGAGAAAGGAGATAGGCATGATCGAACCGACAGCTGGTCAAGCAGAGCAGTACACCGTGGGGGTGGATTTCGGCAGCCTGTCGGGCCGGGCCCTGCTCCTGCGGCTCAGCGACGGCGTGGAGGTCGCCAGCAGCGTGCTGGACTACCCGCACGGCGTCATGAGCCGTGAACTGCCCGGCGGCCCGGCGCTGCCGCCCGAGTGGGCCTTGCAACACCCGCAGGACTACCTCGACGTGCTGCGGCACACCGTTCCCGCCACGCTGCGGCAGGCGGGGGTGCGTCCCGAACAGGTCGTCGGGATCGGGATCGACTTCACGGCCTGCACCGTGCTGCCCACCCGCGCCGATGGCACGCCGCTGTGCTTTCTGCCCGGCTGGGAGGGGCGCCCGCACGCCTACGTGAAGCTCTGGAAGCATCACGCCGCGCAGCCGCAGGCCGACCGCCTCAACGCCGCCGCCCGTGAGCGCGGCGAGGGCTGGCTGACCCGCTACGGCGGCCTCCTGAGCAGCGAATGGGCGCTTGCCAAGGGGCTGCACCTGCTTGAGGAGGACCCAGAGGCCTACGCGGCCGCCGACCGCTTCATCGAGGCGGCCGACTGGGTGATCTGGCAATTGTCGGGCCGCGAGACGCGCAACGTCTGCACCGCCGGGTACAAGGCGGCGTACCAGGACGGAGCCTACCCGTCGCGCGAGTATTTCGCGTCGGTCAATCCGGCCTTTGCCGACTTTGCCGACAAGTTGCGTGGGCCGCTGGCCGCGCTGGGCGAGCGCGTGGGCGGCCTGAGCGCGGCGGGGGCCGAACTGACCGGCCTGCTGCCCGGCATCGCCGTCGCCGCTGCGAATGTAGACGCGCATGTCACCGCGCCCGCCGTCGGAGCGGTGAGGGCCGGGCAGCTCGTGGCCATCATGGGCACGAGCACCTGCCACGTCATGACCGGCGAGGGACTGCGCGACGTGCCCGGCATGTGCGGGGTGGTAGAGAGCGGCATCCTGCCCGGCCAGTACGGTTACGAGGCGGGCCAGAGCGGCGTGGGCGACATCTTCGCGTGGTTCGTGAACACGGCCGTGCCCGCCGCCACGAAACGTGACGCCGACGCGGCGGGACGGGACCTACACATGCATCTCAGTCTCCTGGCTGCCCGGCTGCGTCCCGGCGAGAGCGGCCTGCTGGCGCTCGACTGGCTGGGCGGCAACCGCAGCGTGCTCGTGGACGCCGACCTGACCGGCCTGATCATGGGGCTGCACCTGCACACCCGTCCCGAGGAGATCTACCGCGCGCTGCTGGAGGCCACGGCGTTCGGCACCCGCGTCATCGTGGAGAACTTCGCGGCGGCGGGGGTCCCCGTAACCGAGTTCATCGCGGCGGGGGGCCTCGTAAAAAACGCCTTCCTGATGCAGCTCTACGCTGACGTGCTTGACCTCCCGGTCAGCGTGGCCGACACTGCGCAGGCCCCGGCCCTGGGCAGCGCCATGCACGCGGCGGTGGCGGCGGGCGTCTACCCCGATATCGGGGCGGCGGCCGCACACCTCGCCCGCGTGAAGAAGGCGGCGTATACGCCGGACCCCGCCACCCGCGCCGCCTACGACGCCCTGTATGCCGAGTACGTGCGCCTGCATGACGCCTTCGGGCGCGCGAACGGGCCGCTGTTCTCCACCATGAAGACGCTCGGGCGGCTGCGGCGCGGCGCGGCGCCGGTCGGCGACGCTACCCCCGCCGAGGCGACCGACGCCGGGGTGCTGGCATGAGTTCCCTGCATCCCGAGCTGGCTCATCTGGCCGGTCTCCGCGCCGAACTGCACGCCCTGCACCTCGAACTGCCCCGGAACGGCCTGGTCACCTGGACGAGCGGCAACATCAGCGCCCGCGTGGACGGCGGAATGCTCATCAAGCCGTCGGGGATCACCTTCGACGATCTGCGTCCCGAACACCTCGTCCAGACTGATCTGGACGCGCAGGTTCTCTACGGCGACCTCAGTCCCAGCAGTGACACCGCCACCCACGCCTACATCTACCGCGAGCTGCCCGAGGTGGGCGGGATCGTGCACACGCACAGTCCCTACGCGACCGCCTGGGCCGCCAACGCGCGTGATATCCCGTGCTTCCTGACCGCGATGGCCGACGAGTTCGGCGGACCGATTCCCTGCGGCGGCTTCGCGCTCATCGGCGGCGAGGAGATCGGGCGCGAGGTGGTGCGGGTGCTGCGCGGGCACCGCAGCCCGGCGATCATCCTGCAGAACCACGGCGTGTTCACGGTCGGCAGGACGCCGCGCGCCGCGCTGAAAGCCGCCGTGATGTGCGAGGACGTGGCCCGTACCGCCTTCCTGGCGACCCAGTTGGGCCACCCACAGCCGCTGCACCCGGCTGACATCGACAAACTCTACGACCGCTACACCAATGTCTACGGCCAGAAAGCCGCCCCGGCACCCAAAGAAGGAGAAGTCGTCTCTTGACACACCCTGCCCCCACCCAACTGGCCACCCCCGCCCTCTGGTTCGTCTGCGGTTCGCAGCACCTCTACGGCCCCGAAACGCTCGAACAGGTGGCCCGCAACGCGCAGGAGGTCGGCGCGGGCCTGGACGCCAGCGGCGCGTCCCCGCTGCCCATCGTCTCCAAGGGCGTGCTGACCACTCCCGATGACATCCGGCGCCTGTGCCTGGAGGCCAACGCCGACCCCGAATGTGCGGGCCTGATCCTGTGGATGCACACCTTCAGCCCCGCCAAGATGTGGATCGGGGGCCTGAGCCAGCTGCGGAGGCCCTTCGTGCACCTGCACACCCAGTACGCCCGCGACCTGCCCTGGGACAGCATCGACATGGATTACATGAACCTGCACCAGGCCGCGCACGGCGACCGCGAGGCGGGCTTCCTGCATACCCGGCTGCGGCTGGAGCGCAAGGTCGTGGTAGGCCACTGGAGCGACCCCGAGGTGCAGGCCCGACTGGGCACGTGGGCACGGGCAGCCTGGGCCTGGAGCGACCTCCAGGGCGCGAAGTTCGTGCGTTTTGGCGACAACATGCGCCAGGTGGCCGTGACCGAAGGCGACAAGGTGGCTGCCGAGACCCGCTTCGGCTTCAGCGTGAACACGCACGGCGTGGGGGATCTCGTGGCCCGCGTGGACGCCGTGACGGACGCCGAGGTGGACGCCCTGATCCAGACCTATCTGGCCGAGTATGACGTGGCCGCCGAACTGCGCCCCGGCGGCGAGCGGCACGGGTCCCTGCGCGACGGCGCCCGCATCGAGGCCGGAATGCGCGCCTTCCTGCAAGAGGGCGGCTACAAGGGCTTTACCGACACCTTCGAGGACCTGCACGGCCTGAAGCAGCTTCCCGGCCTCGCCACCCAGCGCCTGATGGCTGAGGGTTACGGCTTCGGCGGCGAGGGCGACTGGAAGACGGCGGCCCTGGTCCGCGCCATGAAGGTGATGGCGCACGGCCTGGAGGGCGGCACGAGCTTCATGGAGGACTACACCTATCACCTGGAACCCGGCAGGCATCAGGTTCTGGGGTCGCACATGCTTGAAATCTGCCCCACCATCGCCGCCGAAAAGCCCAGGCTGGAAGTGCATCCGCTGGGCATCGGCGGCAAGGCCGACCCGGTGCGGCTGGTCTTCGACGGCGAGACGGGCGCGGCGATCAACGTGTCGCTCATTGACCTGGGCAGCCGTTTCCGCCTCATCGTGAACGAGGTGGATTCGGTGGAGCATCCCGACCTGCCCGAGTTGCCCGTGGCGCGCGTCGTGTGGGAGTGCCGCCCCGACTTCAAGACCGCCTGCGCCGCGTGGATCTATGCTGGGGGCGCCCACCACACCGGCTACTCCACGGCGCTGACCACCGAACACATCGAGGACTTCGCGGCGATGGCGAACGTGGAACTGGCCGTGATCGACGCAGACACCCGCCTGCGCCCCTTCCGCGAGGAACTGCGCCTGAACGACCTGTACTACGTCCTGTCCCAGGGACTCCGGGTGTGACCCGGCCCCCGGACGCGCTGTGAGGGCCGCGCGCCAGTCCGGTCCGCTGCCCCCCCCGGTGACACCGGAGCCGGCGCAGGCGACTGATACAGTGGCGGCATGGTCTGGTCAAGCTCCTCCCTACCGGCAGCGTTCCATGCGTAGGGACGAAGCGGCGGCCGTGACCATCCATGACGTCGCCCGGCAGTCCGGGGTGTCGTATCAGACCGTCTCGCGGGTCGTCAACAACCATCCCAGCGTGGCCGACACGACGCGCGCGCGGGTGCAGGAAGCCATCGCCCAGCTCGGCTACCGCCCCAGCCTGCTCGCCAAGAGCCTCTCGACGCGGCGCTCGATGCTGCTGGGCGTCGTGGCCTACGGCACCGAGCAGTACGGCCCGTCCCAGTTCGTCCAGAACGTGCAGCGCAGCGCCCGCACCCACAGCTACGAGGTGCTGCTCGTCACCCTGCGCGAATTCGAGGAGGCGGCCATGCTCGAGGCCGTCGCCCGGCTCGGCCAGTTCGGGGTGGACGGCCTGGTCCTGCTCGCGCCCCACCACGCGCACGGGGTCGTGCGCCGGCTGGGCACCCAGGTGCCGTTCATCGTGGTGGACGCCACCGAGGAAGTGGACGGCACCACCGTCAGCATCGACCAGGCGGGGGGCGCGGCCCTCGCCGTCGAGCACCTGATCGGGCTGGGCCACCGGGCCATCCTGCACATCAGCGGCCCGAAGGAGTGGAGCGACGCCGAACTGCGCTACCAGGGCTACGTGCAGACCATGGAGAGCCACGGCCTCGCGCCGCTGCCGCGCTTCGAGGGCGACTGGAGCCCGGCGAGCGGGTTTGCGGCGGCGCAGCGGGCGCTGGACTCGGGTGTCTCCTTCACGGCCCTGACGGTCGGCAACGACCAGATGGCCCTGGGAGCGGTCGCCGCCCTGCGCGCGGCGGGGCGGAGCGTGCCGGGCGACGTATCGGTGGTGGGCTTCGACGACATTCCCGAGGCGGCGTATTTTGAGCCGCCCCTGACCACCGTGGCCCAGGATTTCGGTCTGCTGGGCCGCAAGAGCCTCGAAGAGCTGCTGCGGCGCATCGCCGAGCCGGCCAGCCGCAGCCGGCACGTCATCTTTCAGCCGCAGTTCGTGTTGCGGAGCAGCACGCGGCGGCTGGGTGAGGAGGAACCGGGCTGGTCCCGGTGATGGCCCTTCATCGTACCTAGGAAGCGTCCTGCCCGACACGAGATCGGGCCGGGGCTGAACACTTGCGGGCGCAATCAGGGTCGGGCGCGGCCCACTCCGGAACATCTGAGCAGGAAGCGCTGGGGCGAAATTGCCTCAGCCCTTCCTCTCTAGCCTACCGGGGTCAGCTGGCGGGGGCCACCTCGGGCAGGGGACGCGGCGCCGCGCGGATGGCCCACAGCCAGACCAGTCCTCCGGTTCCCTGCGCCAGCGCCGCGAAGGCGAACCACAGCCCCAGCGGCAGCCGGTCGAGAATGGGGGAGACCAGCAGGAGGGTCAGGGGCATACCCAGCCCCGAGACCATGCCCAGGACACTGAATACACGGCCCAGGAACTGCTGCGGAACGAGCTGCTGAAGCAGGGTCTGGAAGGGAATGTTGATGAGCCCGAAGCCGAAGCCCAGGAGCGCCGCGCCGGTCCAGAGCACCGCCACCTGCGGCAGGGCCCACAGGACCGCGTAGGTCAGCGAGGTCAGGACCAGGCCCGCGGCGATGACTTTCTGCGGGTCGAAGCGGGGGCCGAACGCCACGGTCGCCGCGCCGGCGAGCAGCATTCCCAGGCTTTCCAGCGCCAGAAAGGTAGCGTAGCCGGTCGCCTGAGCCCCGATACTGCTGAACAGTTTGGGCAGGATGGCTGTGACCGGCGCGAGACTGGCGTTGAGCAGCAGGGCGATGATCGGCGCGAGCACGAGCAGGCGCGAACGGCCCATCACCTGTAGTCCGCCGCGCAGGTCCCCGATGAGATCAAGCGGCGCGCCGGGCGTTCCCACCTCGCGGGGCAGCCGCACCCAGCCCATCAGGGCCGCCATGAGCAGGAAGCTCAGTCCGTCGGCGACGATGGCCGCTGCCGGAGACCACTGGGCGACGACCGCGCCGCCGGCCAGCGTGCCCAGCAGCCAGGCCCCCCGGCCGACGCTGCCCAGCAGACCGTTGGCGCGGCCCAGGGCCTCGGCCGGGACCAGGGTAGGCACCGCCGCGTTGCTGGCGGGCCCAGCGAACGCTCCGGCCAGACCCGTCAGCAGCGCGGCCAGATTGATGGCCCACAGGGGAACGTCGCCCCAGGCTAGGGCCAGCCCGCCGACCGTGAGCTGCAGGGCGCCGCGCAGCAGGTCCGCGCCGATCAGCGGCCACTTCAGGGGAAAGCGGTCGACGAGCACTCCGGCAAACGGCATGAGAAGGTTGGGAATCAGGCTGCAGGCCAGGGTCAGGGCCATCTGCCGCGCGGAGCCGGTCTGGTGCAGCACCAGAAAGCTCAGGGCAATGCCGGCCAGGGCCGTGCCGAATTGCGATTGGGCGGCCCCCAGGAGCCAGATCACGAAACTGCGGTTCCAGAGGGATGAGGTCATGGGTTCAGTGTGTGGAGAGGGCTACAGGAATAAACAGCGGTCCGTTCAGGTAGCTTCTTCCTAGACTGTCGGCGTGAGCGAACATCAGGTGGCCACGGCCGGACAGGCGGCCCTTCTTCTGCGTCCGGACCTCCGGCCCCTGCTGCAACTGCTGATGCGCCGGGCGTGTAGTGCAGGAGACGTGGCCCAGGAACTCGGGGTGCCGCTCGCCCGCGCGTCCTACCTTCTGGGCACCCTGCAGCGGGAGGGCGTCGCCTTCGTGGAGAGGACGGACCCGCGTGCGGGACGGCCGGTCAAGCGGTACCGGGCGGCCCCCAGATGGTTCGTTCCCTACGAGGTCACGTCGTCGGAGACGCTCGAAGGGTTCTGGCTGACCCAGCTGGGGCCGAGGATGGACGCGCTGGCCGCGCTGGCCGCACGGCAGTTGCAGGAGGACCGTCCAGTCTGGGGGTTCTGGCTCTCGCAGGGCGAGATGCACAGCAATCTGGAGATCGGGGACGGCCAGGGTCCGGCCAGAGACCTGTTCGCCAGCGACGAACCCCTGATGCTCACTATCACGGCTCTCCGCCTGCCAGAGCCGCAGGCGCGGCTGCTCAAGCGGCGTCTCTTGGCGGTCCTGAAAGAAGCCGCGTCCTGGGAGGCCGAGAAGGCGCCCACCTATACCCTCAGCCTCCTGCTTGTCCGGGGTGGGGTGGAGTAGCCCCGGACCTGCCGCGTCCCGAGCAACCGGAGACGGGTATCCGGGTCTGGGGGCTGCCGGACTGGTCGCGTTCAGGCCGGTTCCCCGCATGTAGGGCCAGCTTTCACCTTCCGGTGGGGCTGCACGCTTGACATCTTGGGAGGGGCTTACTAAGCTGGCAGAGTCGTTAAATTAATTAAGTAAAGGAGACGAGATGCGCTCCCAGAAAGTGGACCAGCGGGCTGCGCGGGTCATCCACCGCACCATGATTCTCAACGAACTGCGCCGGCATGGGCCGATGAGCCGCACCCAGCTCGCCCAGCGCACGCAGCTGAGCACTGCAGCGGTGTCCTTCGTGACCGCCGACCTGATCGCCGAGGCCCTGCTCGTCGAGCAGTCGCAGCAGGCGAGCCGGGGCCGGGCCGTCCCGCTCGACGTCAATTACGCCGGACATTTCGCCGTGGGCCTGAAGGTGATGGAAACCCGTCTGGAGGCCGTGCTGACCGACCTCTCGCTGCGCACCCTCGCCGAAACCACGGTGGAGTACGCCGACCACACCCCGCAGAGCGTAACTGCTGCCGCTGCGCGCGCCACCACCAAGCTGCTCGCGCAGGCGGGTCTGGGCCGGGAGCGCCTGGGCGGGGTGGGGCTGGGGCTGGCGGGCAACATCGACCCCCGCAGCGGCCTGTGCGTGAACTCCTTCCGGCTGGGGTGGCATAACGTGCCCATCACGGCCCTGATCTCGGAGGCGACCGGGGTACCGGTGTGGGCCGACAACGACGTGAACGCCTTCGCCACCGCCGAGCGTCTGCTGGGCCGGGGCAAGCACGCCCGCGACTTTCTGGTGGTCACGGTGGGGCGCGGCATCGGCTCTGGCCTGGTACTGGGCGGCGAACTGTACCGGGGCGGCCGGGGCGGCGCGGGCGAGCTGGGGCACCTGCTCTCGGAACCGGGCGGGCGGGTGTGCGAGTGCGGCAAGCGCGGCTGTCTGGAAGCCTACGCCTCCGAGCCGAGTCTCGCGCAGCAGCTCGCCGAATCAGGCGAGGGTCTGCACGGCGCCGCCGATTTCGCGGCGCTGGTGGAGGCGGGGCACCCCGGCGCCCTGGCCCTGGTGACGGACGCGGGTACGCGGCTGGGGCGCGCGCTGGCGCAGGCCGCCAACCTGCTCGACCCCGAACTGATCATCGTGGGGGGCGAGGGTGTGCGCCTGGACGAGGCCCTGTTCGCGCCGGCACGCGCGGCCCTAACCGCTCATCTGCACGCGCCGGGCGCCCGCAGCAGCCTGCCGGTGCTCGTCGAACCCTGGGGCGACGACGCCTGGGCCTGCGGCGCCGCCGGTCTGGTGGTCGAGCAGTTCTTCGGCGACCGGGAGCAGGCTCATGCAGCCGGTTCGGGCGTGCCCATGTAGCCGCTCTCCGCGTCCACTCTTTCCTTCTGTTCTCCCGAGCGCGCCGGAACCCGCCCTGGTTCCCAAAGGACCACCGAATGCAAAAGCTCCTGACCCTGACCGCCGTGCTGGCCGCCGCCCTGACCGTCTCCGCCCACGCGCAGCAGCCCAAGAACGTCTTTACCGTAGTGCGCCCGACCCAGTGGGGCGCGCAGAACTTCAACCCCTTCGCGCCCGGCGACCAGCACCTGCTGCCGACCAACAGCGCCATCTACGAGTCGCTCTTCTACGTCAACACCCTGAACGGCAAGGTGACGCCGGTTCTGGGCACCAAGTACACCTGGAGCGCCGACAACAAGACCCTGACCGTCACCACCCGCCCCGGCGTGAAGTGGCACGACGGCTCGGCCTTCAGCGCCCGCGACGCGGCCTTCACCTTCAACTACCTCAAGCAGTACCCGGCGCTGGACACCTCGGCCATCTGGAAAAACGGCCTGGCGAGCGCCAAGGCGACGAACGACACGACCCTGGTCCTGACCTTCTCGAAGGCGAACACGACCATCTTTCCCTACGTCGCCGGGCAGATGATCGTGCCCGAGGCCATCTGGAGCGAAATCTCCTCGCCCCTCACCGAGACGAACGCCAAGCCGGTGGGCACCGGTCCCTTCACCTTCGACGCCTACAGCCAACAGGCCCTGCGCGTGCTCAAAAATCCCAACTACTGGATGAAGGGCCAGCCCTACATCGACGCGGTGGTGTGGGTCTCGACGAACAGCAACGACGCCGCTCTTCTCAAGCTCCTCAAGGGCGAGGCCGACTACGGCTACGTCGGGCAGGCCGACCCGGTGAACGGCTACCAGAAGAAGGGGCCCAACAACCAGTTCTGGTGGCCGGTGACGGGTGACAACTACCTGTACTTCAATACGACCAAGGCGCCCTTCAACGACCCCGCCTTCCGCCGCGCGCTCTCGCAGGCGGTCAACACGGCCAACGTGGCCGAGAAGGCCTACGCCGGGGCCGCCAAGGCCGCGCACAGCAGCGGCGTGATTCCGGGGCAGCAGGCGCAGTGGCTCCCGGCCGGCACCGCCAGCCTGAAGTACGACATGGCGGCTGCCGACACGGCCCTGACCCGGGCCGGCTACAAGAAGAACGCCCAGGGAGTGCGCCTCGGCAAGGACGGCAAGGCCCTGCCCACCTTCAAGATCCTGGTGGGCGCAGGCTGGACCGACTTCATCACGATGGCGCAGGTCGTCGGCGGAGACCTCAAGAAGGTCGGCCTAAACACCCAGATCGACCAGCAGGCCTGGAGCAGCTACTCGGGCGGTCTCCAGACGGGCACCTTCGACATGGGCATCAGCTGGGGCTGGGGCGGCGGCCCGACCCCCTACTACCTGTTCAACCAGAGCTTCGGGCCCGAGTACAGCGCGCCGGTGGGCAAGACCGCGCCCAGCAACCTGTCGCGCTACACCAACCCCGCCGTCACGGCGGCCCTGACCCAGTTCCAGAGCACCAGTGACACGGCCGCCCAGAAAAAGGCGATGGCGACCATCATCAAGACCGTGATGACCGACATGCCCTGGCTGCCGCTCACCGACCGCTCGGAGTTCTCGAACTACTCCACCGTGCGCTTCACCGGCTTCCCAACCGCGCAGAACCCCTACAACGCGGGCACAGCTGACGACACGGCGGGCGCCCGATTGATGTACCTGAACGTCAAGCCCAAGTAAGCCCGCCGGGGAGGCCGGGAGGTCCCGTCGCCTCCCGGCCCCGTCTTTTCGAGGTGCCCATGCCCTACCTGCTGCGCAAATTCCTGTTTCTGCTGCTGACCCTCTGGGTGGCAGTCACGCTCAACTTCGTCCTGCCTCGCCTCGTGCCCGGCGATCCCATCGGCGCCATGCTCGCCAAGTATCAGGGCAAGCTCGACCCTTCGGCGGTGGACGCCCTGACGGTCGCCTACGGCCTGAACGATCAGGGCAGCCTCTTTACGCAGTACGTGACCTACCTGGGCAACATGCTGCGCGGCGACTTCGGGCGCTCCATCGGGCAGTTTCCGACGCCGGTCGTGGACATCGTCGCCCAGGCCGCGCCCTGGACCATCGGACTGGTGGGCATCTGCACCGTACTGGCCTTTTTTCTGGGCAGTGCCTTGGGCCTGTACAGCGCGTGGCGGCGGGGCGGGCGGCTGGCCGACGCCCTGCCGCCCATCGCCCTGTTCCTGAACTCCATGCCGTACTTCTGGTTCGCGCTGCTGCTGCTGTATCTGCTGGCCTTCCGCACCGGCACCTTTCCTCTCAGCGGCAATCTCGACCCCTTCCTGACGCAGTTCAGCGCCGAGTGGTGGAAGAGTCTGGTGCGCCACGCCGCGCTGCCCGCCCTGACCCTCGTGGTGACGGCGGCGGGCGGCTGGCTGATCACCATGCGCAACAACGTCATGGGCGTGATGGGCGAGGACTACGTCGCCTTCGCCCGCGCCAAGGGCCTGAGCGAGGGCCGGCTGCTGAACCGCTATGTGCTGCGCAACGCCCTGCTGCCGAGCTTCACAGCCTTCGGCATGGCGCTGGGCTTCGTGGTGGGCGGCAGCATCCTGACCGAGACGGTGTTTTCGTACCCGGGGCTGGGTCTACAGCTCTACAACGCCGTGACCACGCTGGACTATCCACTCATGCAGGCAATCTTCCTGTTCATCGCCCTGGCGGTGCTCGTCGCCAACTTCTTCGTGGACGCGCTGTACGCCGTTCTCGACCCGCGTGTGCGTGACGGGAAGGCCGGATGAAGAACCTCCTGAGCTTCCTGCGGCGTTCGCCCCGCGCGGCGGCCGGCGCGGCCCTGTTGCTGCTGATGTTCGCGCTGGCGCTTTTCGCTCCGCTGCTCACCCCCTACTCGCCGGTCTCTCAGGATTACCCGACGTGGCTGCCGCCGCAGGCCGGGCACCCCCTGGGCACGACCGCGCTCGGGCAGGACATCTGGTCTCAGCTCCTGTACGGCGCGCGGCTGACGCTGCTCATTGGCTTCACGGCCGGTATCGTCGCCACCTTCATCGGCACGGCGCTGGGGCTCACGGCCGCCTATTTCGGTGGCAAGGTCGACGAGGCCATCAACGTGTTGATCAACGTCTTTCTGGTGCTACCGGGGCTGCCGCTGCTCATCATCGCCAGCGCCTTCCTGCGGGGCGGCGGCGTGTGGTCCATCATCATCGTCATCGCGCTCACCGGCTGGGCCTGGGGGGCGCGGGTCCTGCGCTCGCAGGCCCTCGCGCTGCGGAACCGCGACTTCGTGTCGGCGGCCATCGCCTCGGGCGAGCGGCCGCTGCGCATCATCTTCGCAGAGATGCTCCCCAACCTCGCGGGCCTCATCGCGGCGAGTTTCTTCAGCACTGCGCTGTACGCCATTCTCTCGGAAGCCGGGCTGGCCTTCCTGGGCATGGGCGACGTGTCGCAGGTCACCTGGGGCACGCTGCTGTACTGGGCGCAGGCGCGCGGCGCGCTCCTCCAGGGGGCGTGGTGGTGGATCGCCGCGCCGGGCCTGATGATCGCGCTGCTGGGGACGGCCTTCGCACTCATCAACTTCGGGATCGACGAGATCACCAACCCGCGCATCGTGAATGCGGGGATGGGCCGCCGCAAGGAGCGCCAGTCGGCCGGCAGGGCGAAGGTGGCCCCGGCTCTAGCCGCCGCGCCCGCCCCGGTCGCCGCGCCGCTGCTGGCTGTCTCGCACCTCGACGCCGGCTACCTCACGCCGCGCACGGGCCGCGCGGGAAGCGGGCGTGTGCGGGCGGTGCGCGACGTGTCGCTGGATATCGCCCCCGGCGAGTTCGTGGGGTTGGCGGGCGAGTCGGGCTGCGGCAAGTCCACCCTGGCCTTCGCGGCGACGCGGCTCCTGGAAGCCCCCGGAGCGGTCTTCGGCGGCGAGTCGCGCCTGTCGGGCCAGGACCTGCTGGTCCTGAGCCCCGAGGAACTGCGCCGCGTGCGCTGGCGAGACTACTCGGTGGTGTTCCAGGCGAGCATGAGCATCCTCAACCCCGTGCTGCGCGTGCGTGAACAGGTCTACGACGCGATGCAGGCGCACGGCGTGAAGGACCCGGCCCGGCTGGAGGCCCGCGCCCGCGAACTGTTCGAGCTCGTCGGCATCCGCCCGGATTATCTGGCGGCCTACCCGCACCAGCTTTCGGGCGGCATGAAGCAGCGCGTGGTGATCGCCATCGCGCTGGCCCTCGAACCCAAGCTCGTCGTGATGGACGAGCCGACCACGGCGCTCGACGTGGTGGTGCAGCGCCAGATCCTGCAGGAGATCGACTCGGCGCGCCGCCGCCTGGGCATCTCGGTCGTGTTCATCACGCACGACCTGTCGCTGCTCGTCGAGATGAGTGACCGCATCGCCATCATGTATGCCGGTGAAATCATCGAGGAGGCGCCGGCCGCCGACCTCTACGCCCGCCCGCTGCACCCTTACACCGAGCGCCTGATGCACGCCTTCCCGCCGCTGGACGGTCCGCGCGAGCGCCGGAGCGGCATTCCAGGCCGGCCCCCACCCCTGAGCGCCGACTCTCCCGGCTGTCCTTTCTTCGACCGCTGCCCCAGCCGCATGCCCGGCAGGTGCGACACCCAGAAACCCGCCAGCGTAGAAATCGTGCCGGGCCACCGCGTCGCGTGTTTCCTGCACTCCAGCGCCGTCAAACCGGCACCCAAATCCCAGGAGTACCCTGATGCCGCCGACTGATGCCCTGTCCGCCTCAGGTCCTACGCCTCCACCCGCCCTGGAACTGAACGGCCTGACCAAGGTGTTCACCGTGGGAAGATCGGGCCGCAGCGTGACGGCCGTGAACGACGTGACCCTCACCCTCGGGCGCGGCGAGGTGCTTGGGCTGGTGGGCGAGTCCGGCAGCGGCAAGAGCACCGTCGCCCGCCTGCTCTCGCGTCTGCACGAGCCGACGCGCGGCGCGCTGCGCCTGAACGGCCAGCCGGTGCCCGCGCGGCTCTCGGGCCGCTCCCTGCAGTCCTTTCGTCGGCAGGTCCAGATGATCTTTCAGGACCCCTTCGCCAGCCTCAATCCGCTGCATACGGTGGGCTACATCGTGGGGCGGCCCCTCCAGATTCACGGCCTGGCGCGTGGGCGCGAGGTGGGGCCGCAGGTCGCAGCGCTGCTGGACCGCGTGGGGCTGTCGCCCGGCGCGGACTACGCCGCCAAACGGCCCCACGAACTCTCGGGCGGGCAGCGTCAGCGCGTGGTGATCGCCCGCGCCCTCGCCGCGCGCCCCGGTGTGATCCTGGCCGACGAACCGACCTCGGCGCTCGACGTGTCCATCCGGCTCGACATCATGAACCTGCTGCTCGACCTGCGCGACCAGGAGGGCCTGTCGATGCTGTTCATCACCCACGACCTCGCGGGCGCGCGGTACATGAGCGACCGCGTCGCCGTGATGTACGCCGGGCACATCGTCGAGATCGGTCCCTCCGAGGCGGTGATCGGGGAGCCCCAGATGCCCTACACGCAACTGCTCCGGAGCGCGGCGCCCAAGCCGGGGGGCAACCTCGGCGCCGGCCCGCTGGAGGCGCGCGGCGAGGTGCCCGACCTCGGCAACCTGCCGCCCGGCTGTCCCTTCGAGCCGCGTTGTCCCCACGCCCGCGCCGCGTGCCGGGAGAGCCTGCCCCGCCTGTATGACGTGGGGCCGGGCCACCAGGCGCGCTGCATCCTCCACGACCCGGCGCTGGCCGCGCAGCCGCTCCTCCATTCGCCGGCGCCCGCAGCCCCCCAGCCTCAGATCTGATCCGGATTTTCCGTACAAGGACGTTTCCATGCCCCAGCACATTCCCTTTGTAGAAGACCTCCTCGCGCGCATGACCCTGGACGAAAAGATCGGTCAGATGACCCAGCCCGAAAAGAACAGCGTGAAGCCCGGCGACGTGGCCCGCCTCGGCCTGGGCTCGGTCCTGAGCGGCGGCGGCGGCAACCCCGACCCCAACAGCCCCCAGGGCTGGCGCGACATGGTGACGGCGTTTATCGCCGAGGCGCAGGAGGCGCGCCTGAAGATTCCACTGCTCTACGGCTCGGACGCCGTACACGGGCACAACAACGTGGTGGGGGCAACCATCTTTCCGCACAATATTGGCCTGGGGGCGACGAACGACCCGGATCTGCTGCGCCGCATCGGCCGCGCGACCGCGCTCGAGGCCGCCGCCACGAATGTGCGCTGGGCCTTCGCGCCCGCCGTGAGCATCCCACAGGACTTCCGCTGGGGCCGCAGCTACGAGGGCTACGGCCAGGACCCGGCGCTCGTGGGCCGGCTGGCCGCCGCGCTCGTGGAGGGCCTGAAGGGCGAGGGCTGGAACTCGCCCACGGCCGTATTGCCCTCGGTCAAGCACTTCGTCGCCGATGGGGCGACCGACTGGGGCAGTGGCAAGCGCGCCCGCATGACCGACCCCGACCACGACCGCACGCTGGCGATTGCCCAGATGGGCGAGGACTTCGTGACCCTGCTCGACAAAGGCGCGTGGCAGATCGACCAGGGCGACTCGTCAATCGACGAGGAGACGCTGCGCGCCGTGCACCTGCCGCCCTACCGCGCCGCCATTGAGGCCGGGGCCCTGAACGTGATGGTGTCCTACAGCAGCTGGCAGGGCCTCAAGATGCACGGACACCGCTACCTGATCACCAACGTGCTCAAGGGCGAATTAGACTTTGCGGGCTTCGTCGTCTCGGACTGGGAGGGCGTGCAGCAGGTCGCGCCCGACTTCGAGGCGGCCGTGCGCGAGTCGGTCAATGCGGGCGTGGACATGGTGATGGTGCCCTTCGACTACGAGAGCTTCATCGCCTCGCTGCGCCGCGCGGTGGAGGCGGGCGAGGTAAGTGGCGAGCGCATCGACGACGCCGTGCGCCGCATCCTGAACACCAAGTATGCCCTCGGGCTGTTCGGGCAGCCGCATACCGACCCGGCGCTGCTCTCCGAGGTCGGCTCGGACGCCCACCGCGCCCTGGCCCGCGAGGCCGCTGCCAAATCGGCCGTGCTCCTCAAGAACGAGGGCGTGTTTCCCCTTCCTGACGACGGCCAGCTTCTCGTGGCCGGCCGGGCTGCCGACGACCTCGGCCTGCAATGCGGTGGCTGGACGATCACCTGGATGGGCGGCGAGGGTGCGACCACCACCGGCACCACGCTGCTGGAGGGGCTGCGGGCCGGGGCCGGTGGGCGCCGGATCGAGTACGCTCCGGCCGGCGAGGGCGAGGAACGTTTTCCCGTGGGCCTCGTCGTGCTGGCGGAGGAACCCTACGCCGAGGGCATGGGCGACCGCGCGTCGCTGGCCCTGACCGACGAGCACCGCGCCCTCGTCGCGCGGATGCAGGCCCGCTGCGACCAGGTGGCCGTGGTGCTGTATTCGGGCCGCCCGCTGATCGTGACGGAGGACCTGAAGGGCTGGGACGCCTTCGTCGCGGCGTGGCTGCCCGGTAGCGAGGGCACCGGGTTGGCCGACGTGCTGCTGGGCGCGCGGCCCTTCACCGGGCGGCTGTCCTTCGACTGGCCGCGCACGCTCGCCGACCTGCCGCGCCGCGAGGGGTCGGACACGCTGTTCCGGGTGGGCGAAGGGCAGACGGCCGACGTGGCCGGGGAGCGCTCGCCGGTCACGCGCTGAAGTCCGGCGTGGGGCCGGGGAGCGGTAGATTCCGTGCAGCTCCCTCGGCTCCACCCGCCGGCTCCTCTAGAACCGGAGTCTGGTGCTGAGCATCCCCCCGTCGACATCTAGGATGCTGCCCTGGACAAAGGCGGCTTCGGAGGAGACGAGGAACCGGACGCCGTAGGCGATATCGATGGGCCGGACCGGACGGCCCGACACGGTTGCGGAGGTCATCGCGTCAAGGACGGCGGCGAAGTCGGCGTTGCCCGGCGTCAGGGTGGCGCCGGGGGCGACCGTGTTGACCCGGACGCCGCGCGGGCCGTATTCCGCCGCCCAGTTGCGGGTCATCTGCTCCAGGGCGGCTTTCGAGGCGGTGTACATGGCCCCGCTGGCAGTGCCGACCCGGCCCATCCAGGACCCGATATTGACGATATTGCCCGACCCCCGCGTGGCCATGCCGGGCGCGAGCGCCGCGACAAGCACGTGCGGTGCCCGGATGTTCGTCGCCAGCAGCGCGTCGAGGTCGTGGTCCGGGAGCAGCTCGGTCGGCGTGACGGGATAGACCCCGGCATTGTTGACAAGAAGGTCCACCCGGCCGCCGAGCGCCGCCGTGGCCTCCTGCGCGAAGCTCCGCAGCTCGGCGTAGGAGCCGGAGAGGTCGGCGGGCACGGCCCAGGCCTGGCCCCCGGCCGAGGTGACGGCGTCGGTGACCCGCCGCGCGCGGGCGGCGTCGCGGCCACTCACCACGACCTCGGCGCCGGAGGCGGCCAGGACATAGGCGATGGCCTCACCGATGCCGCTCGTAGAGCCGGTGACGATGGCCTTCTGGCCCGAGAGCCGGGTATCGCGCGGTAGAGTGGCAAGCAGGTCGGCGTTGGTGTGCAGGTCGTTCGGCATGAGGGTTCCTTCTGGCCGGGAACGCAGAGCCGAATCAAAAGCGGTTGCATTCCCGAATCGGTTGAAGCCTAGTCGAACTGATGCGATAATGCAACCAGTGAAGAAGCAAGGTGACGACTCCGTCCGCTCGGGCTGCCCGGTGAGCCTGGGGCTGGACATTTTTGGTGACCGCTGGACCCTGCTCATCGTCCGTGACCTGATGTTCGGGGGCAAGCGCCATTTCCGGGAGATGCTGGCCTCCGAGGAACACATCTCGTCGAACATCCTGGCCGACCGCCTGAAACTGTTGCTGGCGCAGGACATCGTCAGCGCGGCCCCCGACCCGGCTCATGCCCAGAAGGTCATCTACCGGCTGACCGAGAAGGGCGTCGCCCTGTACCCGGTCTTGATGGCGATCAGTGAGTGGAGCTACCAATATCGCCCGGTCGAGGAGCGTTATCTCGCGGGTCACCTCGCCGGAGGCGCTGCCGACGAGGCCGAGGCGATAGCCGACCTGCGCCGGACGCATCTCGCGTAAGCCGGACGCCGGGGGAGATCCGGTCAATTGTCGGGCGACCCCGTGAACCCCCTGGAGTGACCTTCTCGCCGCGAAGGCACTCAGCCCCGGCGGTGGCGCCCGGGGGCGCCGGAGGGGGCCGGTCCCGACGACTCGCGGATCACGAGTTCGGTGGGGAAGGGGAGGGGCGGCCTGGGCGCGCCGCCCTCGGCCAGTTCGACGAGCAGTTGCACGGCGACCTCGCCCATCCGGCGCAGGGGCTGACGCACCGTGGTCAGGGCCGGGCGGGCGGCGGCGGCGATGGGCAGGTCGTCGAAGCCCACCACCGAGAGGTCCTGCGGCACCCGGAAACCCAGGTCCTGCGCGGCGTGCAGAGCGCCCAGCGCCATCGCGTCCCCGGCAGCGAAGAGGGCCGTGGGCGGCGGCGAAAGGGCCAGCAGCTCGCGGGCCGCGCGCGCGCCGCTCTCCTGGGTGTAGTCGCCGTGCCGGACGTAGCGTTCGGGGTCCAGCCCGGCCTCGCGCAGCGTATCTCCGTAGCCGCGCAGGCGCTCGGCGGCGTCGTCGCGCCCGGTCTGCGGCCCCTGCGGTTCCGAGAGCAGCCCCGTGATCAGGCCGATGCGGGTATGCCCCAGCGCCAGCAGGTGCGCGGTGGCCTGCCGCGCCCCGCCGGCATTGTCGGTGCCCAGCACCCGCTCGCCGGGGCCGTCCACGCTCACGAGGTGGGGCGGCAGCTCGGCGCGGCGCGGCCAGTCGCCGGCCGAGGGCTGGATGAGCAGGGCCCCCGCCGAGAGCCGCGCCATCAGCGACAGGTCCGCGCCGCCGCCCCCCGAGCGCATCACGACCACGAGGTCGTAGCGTAACTCCTCGGCTGCCTGCGCCGCGCCCTGCACGACCTCGGCGGCGTAGGGCCGGTTGAGCTGCGGCGTGAACACGCTCAGCATCCGGCTGCGTCCACCGGCCAGCGCGCGGGCCACCTCGTTGACGCGGTAGCCGGTCGCCGCCACCGCCTCGAGGACCCGCTGCCGCGTCGCCGGCCGCACACCGGGCCGCCCGTTGATGACGTTCGACACTGTCATAGGCGACACGCCCGCGTGCCGGGCCACGTCGGCGAGGGTCAGGTCCGGTGCGGCGGCCCGGCCCGGTCTGCCGGTATTTCCTCTCTCGTCTCTGTCCATCGCGCCTTCATTGTGCCGCTGCACTGCCTAGCCAACCTATTGTCATGCCCAGAATGTAGCGCTATATTTCAGGGGTAACCCCCCAATCTGCCCTGCCGAAGCCCCGAGTCTTCGTTCCCATCCGGCCCCAGGAGGCCCCTATGGTCGTTTTCGGCGATTCCAGAGCGCCCCCGGCTTGCCCTGTCGAGGCTGAAGATTATAGCGCTATAAATTCCGTCCTCCCGGCACAGTCGACGTCACCTACGGGCGTTGCCGGACCCTCTGGAGACCCACGATGACCCTGAAAACCTCCGTGTTGCTGTTCTCGGCCCTCGCCCTCAGCGCCTGCGGACAAAGCCCCTCACCGCAGGCGGGCGGCCCGGCCGGCCTCTTTCAGGCGCAGGCCACCTGCGGGGGCACCAACCTCGCGCAGGGCAAGGCAGCTACGGCGTCAAGCACCGAGAACGGCGGTACCCCGGCGAGCGCGGCGGTGGACGGCGACGCGGGCACGCGCTGGTCGAGCGCCTTCAGTGACCCCCAGTGGCTGCGGGTGGACCTGGGCAGCACCCAGAGCCTGTGCCAGGTGACCATCCAGTGGGAGGCCGCCTATGCCCGGACCTTCCGCATCGAGGTGTCGGGCGACGGCAGCACCTGGAGCGCCGCCTCGCCCGACACGGCCGGCACAGGCGGTACCCAGACGGTGGCGGTGAGCGGCAGCGGGCGCTACGTGCGTCTCTACTCGACCGCGCGGGCGACCGGCTACGGGGTGTCCATGTTCGAATTCAAGGTGAACGGTGCGGGGACGACGACTACCCTGCCGACCTCCGACACGCCGGACTTTGGGCCGAACGTGACCATCTTTGACCCGTCGGTGCCGGCCTCGACCATTCAGTCGAAGGTTGACGCGGCCTTCAACGCGCAGCTGCGCAGCCAGACCGCGCAATTCGGGGACCAGCGGTACACCTTCTTGTTCAAGCCGGGCAGCTACGGTCGGGTGTGGGCCAATGTGGGCTTCTACACGACCCTGGCGGGCCTGGGCAGGAACCCCGACGACGTGACGATCACCGGGGCCATCAATGTGGACAGCGGCTGGAACTACGGCGACGAGTCGAACGCCACCCAGAACTTCTGGCGCTCGGCAGAGAACCTCGCCGTGATTCCCGAGGGCGGCACGAACCGCTGGGCCGTGTCGCAGGCGGCCCCCATGCGCCGCGTGCATATCCGGGGCAACCTGACGCTGGGACCGTCCAACCAGGACGGCGGGCAGGGCTACTCCAGTGGCGGCTATCTCTCGGACAGCCGGGTGGACGGCGCGGTGACCTCGGGGTCGCAGCAGCAGTGGTATACCCGAGACAGCACGCTGGGAAGCTGGAGCGGCTCGGTGTGGAACATGGTGTTCTCGGGCGTACAGGGCGCCCCGGCACAGAACTTCCCGAACCCGTCGCACACGGTGCTGGGCACCACCCCCGCCTCGCGTGAGAAACCGTACCTGTACTTCGAGAACGGCAAGTACAGCGTCTTCGTGCCATCGCTGCGCACGAACGCCGCGGGGGTGACGTGGCCCAACACGCCCGGCACCTCCATTCCCATGAGCCAGTTCTATGTGGCGCGGCCCAGCGACAGCGCCGCCACGCTGAACCAGGCGCTGTCGCTGGGGCTCAACCTGTTTTTCACACCAGGCGTGTATCACCTGAACCAGACCCTGAACGTCACCCGCGCGAATACGGTTGTGCTGGGTCTGGGCTACCCGACGCTGGTGCCCGACGGCGGCGTCAACGCGATGTCGGTCGCCGACGTGGACGGCGTGAAGGTGGCAGGCCTGCTGTTCGACGCGGGAACGGTGAACAGCCCGGCACTGCTGACCGTGGGGCAGTCGGGCGTACACACCAACCACGCCACCAACCCCATCAGCGTGCAGGACGTGTTCTTCCGCATCGGGGGGGCGGTGGCGGGCAAGTCCACGACCAGCCTGATCGTGCACAGCGACAACACCATCGTGGACCATATCTGGGCATGGCGCGCCGACCACGGCATCAACCCGACCGGCTGGACCGTCAACACCGCCGATACCGGCCTGATCGTGAACGGCAACAATGTGCTCGCCACGGGCCTGTTCGTCGAGCACTATCAGAAGTACGAGGTGCTGTGGAACGGGCAGGGCGGCAAGACCATCTTCTTCCAGAACGAGAAGCCCTACGACGTGCCCGACCAGGCGACGTGGCGCAGCGGCGCAAATGGCTACGCGGCCTACAAGGTGGCCGACGGTGTGACCACCCACGAGGGCTGGGGTCTGGGCAGCTATGCCTTTTTCAACGTGAACCCGGCGGTGCGGGTGGACCGCGCCTTCGAGGTGCCCAACGTGAGCGGCGTGAAGATGCACGACCTCGTAACCGTGTCGCTGAACAACAAGGGCAGCATCGACCGCATCATCAACAACGCGGGCGCCGCCGTGCCGCAGCCGAACACGAACACGGCGCCGAGCTATCTGGTCAACTACCCCTGAATGGTCGCGCCCACCGGCGCTGACCGCCCGCTCACCCAGTAGGACGAAAGCGTCCAGCCGGAGCTGCCTGCGCAGAACCGTGCTGGACGCTTTCGCTGCCCCGCGGCCGGAAGACGGAAATCACTCCGGGCGGCTGCGGGCGGAACTCAGGGGCGCAGCAGTACCTTGCCTGACTTGCCGGGCGTCAGCGACGCCTGGACCGCCTGCCGGATGTCCGCGAAGGCGTAGGTGCCCTCGACCGGCAATTGCAGCTGCCCCCCGGCCACGAGGCCGACGAGTTCGCGGATCAATCGGGTGCGTTCCTCGGCCGGCATGTCCGCGATGATGCGGCTGCCCCAGAAGCCCTTGACCGTCAGGTGCTTGAAGATCACGTCGCCCGAGGGAATGTGCATGGGGCCGCCCGACATGGTTCCGAAGGACACGAGCAGGCCGTCGCTGCCCAGCAGGTCCGCGAGGTCGCCCGAGGCGTCGCCGCCGATGGAGTCCACGGCCGCGCGGATGGGGGCGTCGCCGTGCAGGGCGCGCACCTGATCCTTCCAGCCGGGCTGCGCAGTCGAGACGACGTTCCCGATGCCCAGGTCGTTCATCTCGGTCATGCCCGCGTCGCGGCGCACGAGGTTGATGGTGTGGACGCCGCGCGCCGCCGTGAGCATCGCCAGCGTCTTGCCCACCGCGCCGTTGGCCGTGTTCTGGACGATCCAGTCGCCAGTCTTGACCCCGAGGAAGTCCAGCAGCGACAGGGCGCTCAGCGGCATGGCGATGAGCTGCGCGGCCGCCTCGTCCGATACGGCGTCGGGCAGCGGTACGAGGCCGGCGGCCGGGGCCAGGAAGTACTCGCCCCAAGTGCCGGTGCCCGACGCGCTGTTGACCCGGCGCCCGATCAGGCCGGCGTCCACGCCCTCGCCCACAGCGTCCACGACGCCCACGGCCTCGGTCCCGCCCACGGCCGGCAGCGCCGGCTTGTGGCCGTAGCTGCCCCGCACGGTCCACAGGTCGTGGTTATGGATGGCGGCGAGCACCGTCTTGATCCGCACCTGGCGGGGGCCAGGCTCCGGCAGGGCCAGCTCGCCGAGGCTCAGGACGGTTTCGGGTTCTCCAAACTGTGTGTAGACGACGCTTTTCATGATGTACCTCCAGAAGAGTTCGGGTGGCGGTCGGGGCCGCCGGGATGGGGGAGAGGGAACAGGTTCAGGCCGCCGGAGCCGCCGGGGTCAGGAGCTGCGCCGTGACGACCAGGGCGTCGTGCAGCGGCTGGGCACTTTTCTGGACCTTGGAGAGGACGGCCGCGCCGAGCCACATCGAGTACAGTGCCTGCGCCAACGTGCCGGGTGGGGTGGCTGCGGGGATGGACCCCTCGGCCTGCCCGGCCGTAACGACGGCACTGACCCGGCTGATGAGTCGCGCCGCGCCCTCGTTGGTCAGGCGCCGCAGGTCGCCCGGCAGATCGGCGATCTCGGCCCCCAGCTTGACGACCAAGCAGTGGTGGGCCAGCCCCTCGTGGCCCGAGGAGTCGAGCCACGCCTGCCAGAACCGCATGAGCCGGGTGCGGGCGTCGCCCTTCTGGCCCAGCAGCCGGTCGAGACGCTGTTCGTACTCGGCGAAATAGTCGTCCAGCAGGGCGCAGCCAAACGCCTCCTTCGAGGCGAAGTAGTGGTAGAAGGAGCCCTTGGGCACGCCGCCGGTCTCCAGCAGTTCCTTGAGGCCAACGCCTCCGTACCCCTTCTGGAGAACCTGCTGCCGGCCCACGTCGAGCAGATGTCGGCGGGTCTGTTCTCCTTTCGTCATCACGGCCACCCTCAGGATATAGCAGAAAATAGACCGGTCGTCTAGAAAGCTGCGTTCGGTGAAAAGTTGAAGGATTTCTTCCAGCCGAAGGAGCCGACCTCGCCTCTATTGATCTCGGCATAAATTGGAGTCCATCAAGTGCTGTGGAAGCTGGATGTAGCGTACGCGCTGCCAGGCCCTGACCAACCGGGCCTTGAGCTCGTCCACGTTCGACGCACAGAAGTTCCCATCAAGTGCTGTGGAAGCTGGATGTAGCGTACGCGCTGCCAGGCCCTGACCAACCGGGCCTTGAGCTCGTCCACGTTCGACGCACAGAAGTTCCCCAGGACATTGCGCTTGACATATGCCCAGACCAGCTCGATGGGGTTGAGCTCTGGGGCATACGGCGGTAAGTACACCAGTGAGAGACGTTCGTGGCTGGCCACGAACGTCTGCACGGCTTTGGCCCGATGGATGCTCGCATTGTCCAGGACGACCACCANGCATACGGCGGTAAGTACACCAGTGAGAGACGTTCGTGGCTGGCCACGAACGTCTGCACGGCTTTGGCCCGATGGATGCTCGCATTGTCCAGGACGACCACCAAGTGCCCGGTCACATGGCGCAACACATGCTCGAAAAACTGGATCACATCCCCACTCCGCATGGCGCCCTTTTTTGTGTTCTGGAAGAACTGTCCCCCCGAGGTGATTGCCCCTATGGTGGANACATGCTCGAAAAACTGGATCACATCCCCACTCCGCATGGCGCCCTTTTTTGTGTTCTGGAAGAACTGTCCCCCCGAGGTGATTGCCCCTATGGTGGAMAGCTTCTCCCAGGTCTGCCGGCGTACGCCCTTCATCGCAAAGCCCACCTCATCGAGATAGACCAAGGTGGCGCCCTCAGCGACCTTTTTTTTTCAACTCCGGGGCCACCTGTTCTTT
>NZ_LMOM01000014.1:76902-77142 GCF_001424185.1 Deinococcus sp. Leaf326
GGATCTCTTCGCGCTGTTCGTCCGTCAATCGGCTGGGACGTCCGGTCGCGACGGTGGCCTCGAGGGTGCGCTGCTGGTTCAGCCGCGTGACCCAAGTGCCAACCGTGTGGATGGAGACCCCGAAGTGCTYTGCGATGGCCTGGCGGGAGAAGGTCCCTTGTTGCAGCCATTCTTTTGCGGCGAGGCGGCGTTCTTCCTGCTGGGCACGGGTGAGTTTTGAGGGCTTCCAACCAGACATAC
>NZ_LMOM01000015.1 GCF_001424185.1 Deinococcus sp. Leaf326
TCACACCTCCAGAAGACCGCCTTTCGTCATTTTTGGCGATCCCCAAACCTGTTGAGGCTGTTCAGAACAGGGAAAACTGAAGTTGTCCTCTACTGAGGACTACAGTGATCATTTGCTCCTGTCGGCGCGCACATCCTTAAACCACTTCTTCCCACACCTCAGGGCTCAGCAGCGGAATAAGTTTTTCCTCACCACGTTGCCCTGCCATCCTGCCACCCTGAAGGCTGGCTATGCCCACCGTTCTGATCGTCGATGATGACCCCGCTATCTTGGAGGTTCTGCGCGTGTATCTCCGCGCCGAAGGGCACACCGTCCTCGAAGCGCAGACCGGTCCGGAAGCCTGGGCGCTCCTGCCCCGCGCAGACCTTGCGGTGCTCGACTGGATGCTGCCCGGCATGACAGGCGTTCAACTTGCCCGCGGTGCCCGCGCCGCCGGGATGAGCCTGCCCCTCCTGATGCTCACAGGACGAGGCGAAGAGGACGATAAACTGCTGGGCTTGGACGGCGGTGTAGACGATTACGTGGTCAAGCCGTTCAGTCCTCGTGAAGTCACCGCCCGCATCCGCGCCCTGTTGCGCCGCGTCGGCGTGCATCACACCGTTACACAAGGCGATCTTTCCATTGATGTCCGTGCTCGGGAGGTTCACCTGGCCGGTGTGCGGATCGAGCTCTCCAAACTGGAGTTCGACCTTCTCAGCACCATGGCGCAGCATCCTGGCATGGCCTGGTCCCGTGAACGGCTCCTCGAACGTGTTTGGGGCCCTGATTTCCCGGGTACAGAGCGCGTGGTGGACGTGCACATGACCGCGCTACGACGCAAGCTCAGTGACCCTCCGGAAGCCCCACGTTTTCTGGAGACCGTGCGGGGCGTTGGATACCGCTTCCGGGATGAGGACGCCGCCCGTACCGCATCAGGAGGATAGCTTGGACACAACGGTCGCCCTATCCAGGGTCTCTTTCTTTACTGCCAGGTCTCGCCACCGTTCGATGAGCGGTACACCGTGCCACTGAAACCTACCGCGACCAACCGACCGCCGTCCTGAGGATGTACCGCGATCAGGTAGGACCCTTCTGGTAGTGACAGGGGCGTCCACGTCACCCCCTGATCCGCAGAACGGAACGCGCCGTTGGGACCGGCCAGGAACAGCACTCCAGTGTCCGGTTGTACATCCAGATTCAGCCCACGTGGCGCGCCTAGGCGCCGAGTCCAGGTTCCGCCGTCTGGCGACACCAGTAGGCCCTGAGCGTCCAGCGCGTACAACATGCCTTGCGGGCCTGCCGCGAGGACCGACGCGCCCGCCGTGGCGTCCGATAGCCGCGTCCACTGTTGCCCGTCCGCTGTGCGGAACAGGCCCTGACCCATGACATTCGCGTACCACACCTGGGGCTGGCCAGGATCCACCGCGAAGCCGTGCAGATCCCGGCCCGGGAGGTTCCCGAACCCCTGGTCCGCCCAGGTCCGGCCCTCATCCCGGCTGACTTTCAACACCTCGTGCCCCGCCAGCACGGTCACTTCCCGGCCCTGCCCGAGAGCCATGGCGTCACCCACGCCGTCCGGCGTGTCCCACGTCCGGCCGCCATCCACGCTCCGGCGCACGCCCGCGTGCTCCCCGTACAGGACCGTACCGCTGTCCAGTACGCGCAGCGCGTGGAAGTCCCCACTCAGGGTCTGTGCCTGCGGCGCCTGCCCACACCCGACCAGCACCAGAGCCGCCCCCAACATCCAACCTGCCGTCCGTCTCATTCCCGCCACCGTACGGGGCAGACATTACGCTTCTGTAAAGGCGCCTGGCAGGCTTTCGCCCCCAGCCGGCAGGCGCACCTGAAACACGCTTCCCACGCCAGGGGTGGAGGTCACGGTCAATTCGCCCCCCATGGCCCGAGCGAGGCCGCGCGCGACCGTGAGGCCCACCCCACTCCCCTCCCCACGTGTGCGGGCCGTATCCGCCCGGAAGAATCGCTCGAACACCCGGTGCAGGTGTTCCGGCGCGATTCCCGTCCCGGTGTCGTGCACCATGAGGCGCACGCTCTTGCTTTCCTCCTGTGCGTCCACCTGCACTTCGCCGCCCGGTGCGGTGTGCCGGAGTGCATTGCTCAGCAGGTTGGCCAGGATCTGCGCGGCGCGCGCCGGGTCCGCCTGGACGTGCAGTTCCGCTGCCGCGTCCACCCGAAGCGCGACGCCCTTTTCCTCGAACGCCAGTGCGTACCGGTCCTGCACCTGTGTGAGCAGCGCCGCCACGGGCACGGTCTGTAGGGTCAACTCCACCTGGCCGGCCTCCACACGGCTGACCAGGCTCAGGTCCCCCGCCAGGCGCTCCAGGCCCGCCAGCTCCCGCTGAATGGCACCCAGGGCCTGATCATGCGCCATGACACCGTCCTGGGCGGCTTCCACGTACCCGCGTACAGCCGCTACAGGCGCACGCAATTCATGCGCGACATTGCCGATCAGCTCGATCCGTGACTGTTCGACGCTCGCCAGGGTGCTCGCCATGGTGTTGAAGCTGTGCGCGAGATCCGCGAGTTCGTCTTGCCCCCCTTCAGGGAGGCGGCGACGGTATTCGCCCCGAGCCAGGGCGGCGCTGCCCGCCTGCAGGGTGCGCACGGACGCCGTCACCCGGCGTGCGGCCACCCAGGCGGTCACGGCCGCGACCAGCAGCGCGGGCGGCAGGGCGCTGAGCAGGGCGCGGGTCAGGGTGGCGCGCATGCCTGCATTCAGGTCATCGCGCATGGTCGTCCCGGCGTCCCCGAGCAGCTGCACCATCTGGTTGACGTGGTGCTGAATGAAGGGATGGGCCGCCAGTTCCGCGGCCACCAGCATGACCAGGCTGAGGACCGCCATTACCGCCAGGTGGTTGAGCAGCAGTCGGGGAAAGAGGCGCATACGGCTTTTCACCCTACCGCGCCTCTGGACCTGAAATGTGCCGCGCCAGATCAGGCTTTACAGGAACTTTACAAGGGGTCTCTAGGGTAGAGACATGACGAACCTGCGACAGATCTCCAAGCCTGCGGGCGTGCTCCTCGTCCTGACCACGACGGTCCTGCTGACAGGAGCAGCGCTGGCCCAGGGGATGGCGGGCATGGACCACAGCAACATGCCGGGCATGGGCAGCAGCACGAGCAGCATGAAGATGGAAAAGATGGACCTGAGTGCGCTGGCGAAGCTGCAGGGCAAAGCGTTTGACCGCGCCTTCCTCAGCATGATGGCGCCGCACCATCAGATGGCCGTCGACATGGCCAAGGCGGTACTGCCCGTCAGCAAGGACGCCACGGTGAAGGCCTGGGCGAATGCCGTGATCAAGGACCAGACGCAGGAGATCACGCAGATGAACACGATCCTCAAAGGCATGGGTGGCGTGAACAACGCCATGGCCAACACCATGAAAAGCAGCATGAGTGGAATGGGCGACATGATCAAGAAATCCAAGACCCCAGACGTGGCCTTCGTGCAAGGCATGCTGCCCCACCATGCGTCCGCCATCGACATGGCCAACCTCGCCCTTCAGCAGGGCCAGGACGCCCGCGTCCTCAGCCTCTCGAAAGCCATCATCACCGCACAGGCCACAGAAATGCTCGACTACCGCACCTGGTTGAAGAAGCGCGGCCTGTAAGGACACGCCCCTGCCAATGCCCGCCTCCCGGGACTTCGCTCCTCGATCAATGAAGAGAACGGGAGGCGGGATTCCCCTCGGGCTTTACAGAAACTGAACACCTCCTGACTACTGTGGCCCTCAGGAGGTTCTCATGACTCACGCGCATCACGCATCTGAGACGGCCACGGTGCTGGAGGTCGCGCTCCGCAACTGCTCCAGCGGGACTGACCTTCAGGACGTGGACACGTTCCTCCATCAGTTGCCAGGGGTGATACAGGTCCACCTGGACCGCACCCGGAGTGTCGCGCACGTGCAACTCGATCCGGCCCTCACCGACGAGAGACGCCTGCGAGCCCAGCTGGATGCAGCCGGATACACCTGCACGTGTCAGCCCACCGCAATGTCAGTCCCCGCCCAGGGGCATACCGGACATGAGCACCAACACGGGAGCTCAACCTCCGTGCAGGCGGGCAGTCACGTGCACGCGCACGGCTCCCACGCGGATTCAGCCGGCGGACAGGGTGAACATGCGGGCCACGGGGAAGCGATGGTGGCCGACATGCTGCGCCGCTTTGTCGCGTCGTTGCTGCTCACCATCCCCGCAGTGTTGTATTCCCCCATTGGGGAAGCCATCGGTTTTACCGCGATGCCCCCGTTCGGCCTGGGCATGAACGTCTTCGGGCTCCTGTTGGCCACACCCGTCGTCTGGTGGGGCGGGTGGCCATTCATTTCCGCCGCTTGGCGCGCCCTGAGGCGGGGCGAAGCGAACATGATGACCCTGATCGCCCTGGGCATCCTGGTGTCGTACGCGTACTCCGTGTGGGCCACGCTGGCGCTGGACTCGCAGGACGTGTTTTTCGAGGCGGCCGCGATGCTGACCACCTTTTCCCTGTTGGGGCACTGGTTGGAGATGCGCTCACGGTTTGCTACGGGCCGGGCGGTAGAAGCCTTGCTGCGACTGGCCCCCGCCACCGCCCGGGTGATCCGGAATGGGGCCGAAGTGGAGCTTCCTGTCGAGGACGTCGTGACAGGCGATACCCTCGCCATGCGACCAGGCGACCGCGTGCCGGTAGACGGGGAAGTGGTGAGTGGCACGTCCTTCGTGGACGAGAGCATGTTGACCGGAGAGCCCGTACCCGTGGAAAAAACGCCTGGAGCGAGGGTGACCACGGGCACCGTCAACCAGAACGGGGCGTTCCAGTTCCGGGCCACAGCAGTTGGGGCAGATACTGCCCTGGCCCGGATCGTGAAGCTCGTGCAAAACGCACAGGCCAGCAAAGCGCCCGCGCAGCGCCTGGCGGACACGGCAGGGAAGTACCTGGTCTTTGTGGCATTGGGCAGTGGCCTTCTGGCGTTCCTCGTGTGGACTCTGCTGGGGGAGAATCTAGTGTTCGCCCTGACAGCCGCCGTCTCCGCCATCGTGATTGCTTGTCCTGATGCGCTTGCTCTGGCCACACCGACCGCCATTACGGTCGGGGTCGGACGGGGGGCGCAGGCGGGGGTCCTGTTCAAGAACGCCTCGGCTCTGGAGGCAGCGGCGAGCGTAACCACCGTGGTCTTCGACAAGACGGGTACGCTCACCGAGGGCAAGCCTGCCCTGACAGATGTGGTCCCTGCGGCGGGCGTGTCGGAACGTGAGGTGCTGCGTCTGGCCGCGTCGGCCGATCAGCCTTCCCAGCATCCGCTGGCAGAAGCGATCGTGCGCGGCACGCAGGTCCAGGGGCTGACGGTGACGCCGCCAGACACGTTCGAAGCTGTGCCGGGGCGTGGCGTACAGGCCACAGTGGGTGGGCAGCAGGTGTTGATCGGCAACCGGGCGCTGATGCTGCAGGCGGGGGTCAGCGTCACAGCCGCTGAGGCCCAGGCCGTTCAGCTGGCGTCCGATGGGAAGACTGCCATGTTCGTGGCTGCGGATGGGCAGTTCCTGGGGCTTGTGGCGGTCGCCGACCGCGTGCGGGAATCGGCCCGTACGGCAGTGGCGGAACTCCAGGCCCTGGGGGTGAAGACCGCCATGCTGACGGGCGACAACGAGCGCACGGCGCAGGCGGTGGCGCGGCAGCTGGGGCTGGATACGGTGATCGCGGACGTTCTGCCGGAGCAGAAGGCGGCCCAGGTCCAGGCCCTTCAGGGTCAGGGTCAACGTGTGGCCATGGTGGGCGATGGGGTCAATGATGCGCCGGCCCTCGCGCAGGCTGAGGTGGGCATCGCGATTGGGGCGGGCACCGACGTGGCGGTCGAGACCGCGGACGTGGTCCTGGTGAACAGTGACCCGGCGGCTGTGGCGGCCAGCATCCGTCTGGCGCGGCGTGTGCAGCGCAAGATCCGGCAGAACCTGTTCTGGGCGGCGATTTATAACGTCCTCGCTATTCCGTTCGCGGCTGGGGCGCTCTACCCGGCGTACGGGATACTGCTGCGCCCAGAGTGGGCGGCGCTGCTGATGAGCGTCAGCACCTTGATCGTCACAGGAAATGCCCTGCTCCTGAATCGCGGACGTTTGGGGCATAGCGGTACAGGCTGAACTCAGGGCTTGTTGTGACCTCGGTGTTCATGTGGTCCTGGCGATTTCAGCGGTCTTGGCGGTGGGTGGCACCGCCTTGGATCTTTGCCCGGTCAAGACAAGTGGATCGGTCAAGAGGCCGTGCTGAGCGTCTTGAGCCGCCTCCGCTGATGTGGAGACGCGCAGCTAGAAGCGACGTGCTCAGCCTGAACCGATATCAGATCAGGTGACTTGAGCATCGCACCCTCTTGATCGTTGTGACCCGGTGATCTGACTTCGGGGGCCTTATCTCTGAAGCGGGATACCCGACCTCACCTCTAGGTCTGTGCGGCTGAAGGCCACCACTGCTAGAGCGGTGGAGCGACACTTCTTTCACGCGAAGAGGTCGAACGTACGGGATGCCTGTTTGTGCTTGTGCCCCGCAGCGTTAAGTGGCGCTGCCATAGGCCATTTCGGAGAGGATGCGGTAGGCCATACCCATGAACACGCTCAACTAGTCAGGACGTATGGTGTGGGCTTATGCCGTTGACCTTCGAAGAACGTCTGGACCGCTACGCTGCTCTGCTCGTGCGCATCGGGGTCAATCTTCAAGCTGGGCAACGTCTGCTGATTAGCACCGACCTGGAGTGTGCACCGTTGGCGCGTCTGATCACCAAACACGCGTATCAGGCTGGCGCACCCCTGGTCAATGTGATCTGGAATGACGCGCTCACGGCCCGCGTCCGCTTCCAGCACGCTGATCCGGACACCCTGTCCACCTTCCCTCAGTGGCGCGCAGACCTCTGGCGTGAAACAGCTGAGCGTGGCGACGCCTTCTTACACGTGACATCCGACGATCCCACCTTGCTGGCCGACATCGATGTGGATCTGATTGATCGGGAACGTCTAGGCCGTCAGGGTCCGCTCCGCCCCTTTACCGAGTTGATGCGCAGGAATGCATTCGCTTGGTGCCGCGGCGCGGCACCAAGTGTGGCCTGGGCCAGCCGGGTTTTTCCAGAGCTGCCTGTAGACGAGGCGGTCACGCGCCTATGGGACCACATCTTCACGGCCAACCGAGTCGATGAACCTGATCCGGTCCGGGCCTGGCGTGACCACCTACAGTCCCTGGCACGCCGCGCCGAGGTCCTGAACGAACGCCGGTACCGAACACTGCACTTCCGTGGCCCAGGCACAGACTTAAACGTTGGTCTGGCCGAGACGCACCTCTGGGTCGGCGGCGCGTCTCCGACCCCGGCGGGTATTTTCTTCGCCGGTAACCTTCCGACAGAGGAACTGTTCACCGCGCCTCACCGCATGCGGGTGAGTGGTACGGTCCGGGCCAGCAAGCCGCTGAGCTTATCGGGAACAGTGGTGCGGGACATTGAACTGCGCTTCGAAGATGGGCGCATTGTTCATGCTCAGGCGTCTGAGGGCGAGGCGGCGCTGCAGCGGGCGCTGGAGACGGATGAGGGGGCCCGTACCTGGGTGAGGTGGCACTCGTCTCCACCCAGTCGCCAGTTGCCGCGACGGGCACGCTTTTTCTGGACAGCTTGTATGACGAGAATGCCGCCTGTCACTTGGCGTTTGGATTTTCTTTCAGAGAAAACTTCGAGCGCGGCTCTGAGTTGAACTCGGATGAAATTGCTGTACTGGGCGGCAACGACAGTCTCACGCATGTCGACGTCATGATTGGCCGCGCGCATATCGAGGTCGACGGTATTGTCGAGGATGGCTCACGTCAGCCCCTCATACGCGGAGGCCACTGGACGTTCTGACGCCGCGATGACCCAAAGATGGCTCACCTGCTTTGGAGAACTGGGGAAGGGGCGCTGATGGGCAGGCCACTGGACATCCATGAGTTCCGTCACGAGAAGATCCGAGACGATGGACATCTCAGGTGCACAGACCCTAAGGAAGAGAAGGGCGCTTGTAGGCCCTGACCACTCCATTGCGGTACGTCAAGCCAGACGCGTAGCTCGGAACCACCTCAAGTCACTGAAATGAAATTTAGTCACTTGAGGTGGTTCCGCGGGGCTGCGTCCCCGCTATACCGTAAGAAGAGGCAACCCATCATTGAGGCCGGATGTCCCCTGGGTGCGGTTTAGTGGGACTTCAGCCAACCTTGGAAGGCCTGCATTTCCCCAGCCTGCGCCGTGATGATCTTGCCGGCCAGGTCCTGGACAAAAGCGTCCTGAGTCCGCTGCAAAGCCAGGTTCGCGTTGTCGTTTGCGGCTGCATGGTGCGGAATCATGCCTTCGAGGAAGGTGCGTTCCGGCATGCGCGACGCACGGATCATGGCTGGCATGTCCATCATGCGGTTCATCTGCATCATCTGCTGGTTCGGCCCGCCGTACGCGCGCAGGCGGTCTTGCATCTCGGCGATCTCCCGCGTTTGATCCGCGATGATCTGGGTGGCCCAGGCGCGGACCTGTTCATCTTTGGCGCGTTCCAGGACCGCGCGGCTGCTGTCCACGGCGCTCTGGTGGTGGGGAATCATCATCGACATGAAGGCCCGCTCGAACGAGCGCCCACTCAGCCGGGCGAGCTCATTCATCATGGGCATCATCATGTTGCGCATGTCCAGTTGCATCTGCAGGCCCATCTGCGATAGGCCCAGCACGGTTGCGGACGGCGTCATCGGCATGGTCATGTGGGTCATGCCGGGCATCGCCATCCCCTGCATGCCGCCAGCCTGGGCCGCGCTCAGGGTTAGCAGGGCGGCGGTCAACAGTGCGCGCTTCATGCGCTCATTCTCCCCAGGAGGGCCTGACAAGCTTGCTCGCAGCGGCGGCAGCTCTCGGCGCAGACGGCGCAGTGCTCCATATTCATCTGCTGGGCATGCTGCTCACACTCTTCGGCGCAGGTCCGACAGGCGCGTAAACAGACCTCGAGCTGCGCGCGCAGGAGTTGCGCGTCGCCCTGGCCGGGTGCCGCCAGCACCTGAGCCGTGGCGTGACACACAGCCGCACACTGCGTATTGAGCGTGATGCAGTGCGTAAGGTGATGCAGGTGCTCCCCTTCGTTCAGGCATGCGTCGGCACACAAGGCGCAGACCGCGGTGCACTCCAGGCAGGCCTGCAGGCAGGTGCCCAGGAGGGTGGCGTCGAAGGAACTGGCCTTCGGGTGGGTGCGGAGCATGCGGGTCAGGGTGTCCATCGGAGGCCTCCAGGGCGTGGAATGACGCGTGACCACCGTAGTCACGTCGGCCCTCCCAGAGGAGGAGCGCCCTCACCCTGGACTCCGCATGTTCAGCTTCTGTAAAGCTGGTCAGCATCTCAAGAAAGGCTGAAGAGGAGAAGGCCAGGCATCTTCCTCCTCCGGACACCTCAGTACAACCCCCATCGGGTTGACGACCTTGCCCTCCACCATTACGCGGAAGTCCAGATGCGGCCCCGTGCTGTTGCCTGTGCTGCCCACCCGGCCGATCACCTGACCCGTTTCTACGACTTGACCCACCTGTAAGAGGTTGGCGCTGTTGTGGCTGTAGCGTGTTTCCATCCCGTCTCCGTGGTCCAGCAAGATCGTCCAGCCCCATCCGGTCCGCGCGTCATACCGTGATTCCGTCACACGCCCTGCCCGGGCTGCCAGGATCACCGTACCCGTCGGGGCCGCCAGGTCCAGGCCCAGGTGCGCGGGAGAGTATGGACTGGTCAATCGGCCCTGCACGGGCAGCACGGCCGTCACGCGAATCCCAGCAGGACGGATCGTGGCTCCACCGGCAGTGGTCGCCGGACGGCTCGTCCCCGACCGCGCAGGCAGTTGCAGCACCTGTCCCACTTTCAGAGCCAACTGCGGATTGACCCCCTTATTCGCCGCCAGGAAGGTCTCCAGGCTCACGCCCTGTTTGCGGGCAAGGCCGTACAGCGTATCGCCCGGCTTGACGGTCACCGTCGCAGCACTGGAGAGGCTTAGGGCAGCGAGGCCCAGACTGAGAAGCAAAAAACGCCACATCAGCCGCACCGTAGCAACGGTTTATAAAGTTTCTGTAAATCTCCAGTGCTCGCGTAGATGGGGAGAGCAAGCACAAGAAGGTCGCCAAGGCCCCGCCCTGCGGTTCACGTCCATTGTCCCGTCAGACCTTCCCCTACCACGGGCAGTGCTGCGTGCAGGAACGCCTTTAGGGTGTGGTGCCGTGACAGACCAGGGTGGAGCGCCCTTCACGCCGTCCCGACGCCTGAAGACGGTGGGGATCATATCTATGCGCAACACGATGCCGCCAGCACGCAGTCGGCTGGCGGCATCGTATTTAGGGGGTTATGCAGGACTCAGGGCATGCACGATGTCAGTCAGCACTTCCTCGGCTTTCTCGTAGCCTGGGCGAAGGTAAACCATGCCGAATGTCGTCCAGTCCTGTACGGCCGCAACCTCCTGATCGTTCTCACGTAGCTTCAGGTGCGGGTACAACCCGTACTCGACGTAGCAGTGGTACTGATCGGCGACGGCTTCCAGGGCGCGGGTATTCTCGTCGGTCCAGGTCAGTACGAACGGCAGGGCGAAGCAAGGCTTGCCGCACGACCCCCCCATCCCGACCAGGGGGAGACCAGCCACGGTAGGGGTTTCCTCTCGCAGGCGGGTGCGCTCCAGGAACGCGAGGCGGTCAAGGGCAACATCACGGCTGGGGAGCTTCTGCGCGGCGATCCAGGGACCAACAGTCAATTTAGGCATGTGTACTCTCCTATTTGAAGAAGGGGGACGGGGGGGTCAAGCCTGAGCGGGGAAACCGGATGGGCGGGGCGCAGGTCCGGGCTCAGGACGCACTGGGGGGCGGAAGCCGCGCAGCCTCAGGGCGTTGCTGAGCACGAAGACACTGGAAAAGCCCATGGCGGCGGCCGCCAGGACCGGGCTGAGCAGGAGACCGAAGGCGGGGTACAACACGCCCGCCGCGACGGGAATCAGGATGATGTTGTAGGCGAAGGCCCAGAACAGGTTGAGCTTGATGTTGCGCAGGGTCGCGCGGCTCAGGGCGAAGGCATTGGGCACGCCGCGCAGGTCGCCCGACATCAGGATCACGTCGGCCGTCTCGACGGCCACGTCGGTGCCGGTGCCAATGGCCAGGCCCACATCCGCCTGGGCGAGCGCGGGGGCGTCGTTGATGCCGTCCCCCACGAAAGCCACCTTCTGGCCTTTGTCCTGGAGAGCCTTGACCGCGTCACTCTTGCCGCTGGGCAACACCTCGGCCAGCACCTCATCGATGCCCAGCTGACGGGCGATCGCGTTCGCGGTGCGCTGGTTGTCCCCCGTGATCATGGCCACTTTCAGGCCCATGCGGTGCAGGGCGCTCACGGCCACTTTGGAACCGTCCTTGATCGGATCGGCCACAGCAATCACCGCAGCAAGCTGGCCGTTCAGCGCGGCGTACAAGGGGCTCTTGCCTTCGTCACCCAGACGTTCGGCCTGCGAGGTAAAGGGCGTCACGTCCATCCCCAGGCGGGTCATATAGCGGTCTGCCCCCACCTGGACGAGGTGTCCACCCACCCGGGCTTCCAGACCGAACCCAGGCACAGCTTCGAAGTGCTCGGGCTGCGTCAGGGCGATGCCCTCGGTCTTCGCGGCGTCCACGATGGCGCGGGCGATGGGGTGTTCACTCTGCGCTTCCGCAGCAGCCACCAGGCCCAGGACGTCCTCGCGTCGGAAGCCCTGCGCGGTGACCAGATCAGTCAGTTCGGGCTTGCCCTTGGTCAGTGTGCCGGTCTTGTCGACCGCGACAACCTGCACGTCCTGCAGGCCTTCCAGGGCGCCGCCGCCTTTGAAGAGGACGCCGAGTTCGGCAGCTTTCCCGGTGCCGACCATGATGCTGGTGGGGGTGGCGAGTCCCATGGCGCAGGGGCAGGCGATGATCAGGACCGCCACAGTGGTAATGAGCGCAAAGGAGAGGGCGGCCTGTCCACCAAAGATCAGCCAGAGGAGGAAGGTCAGCGTGGCAATGCCCAGCACGGCGGGCACGAAGACGGCCACCACCTTGTCGGCGAGACCCTGGATCGGAGGTTTGCTGCCCTGCGCAGTTTCCACAAGTTTGATGATCTGTGCCAGAGCCGTGTCGGCGCCGATGCGGGTGGCCCGGAACGTCAGGGCGCCGTTCTGGTTGATGGTGCCGCCCACCACACCTGAACCCAGCTGCTTGCTGACCGGGATGGATTCGCCGGTGATCATGCTTTCGTCCACGAAGGAGTTGCCGCTGACGACGTCGCCGTCCACGGGGATCTTCTCGCCGGGGCGCACGGAGATCAGGTCACCCACCAGCACCTCGTCCGAGGGCAGTTCGAGCTCCTGGCCATTGCGCATGACGCGGGCGGTTTTCGCCTGGAGGCTCAGCAGCTTCTTCATGGCTTCGCTGGAGCGGCCCTTGGCGACGGCTTCAAAGAACTTACCCAGCAGAATCAGGGTGATCACGACGCCGGAGGCTTCGTAATACACGTGCGCGGTGCCTTCCGGGAAGATCTGGGGCGCGATCGTCGCGACCAGTGAATAGAGGAAGGCGGCGGTCGTCCCGATCATCACGAGGGCGTTCATGTCGGGAGACCGGTTCTTCAGGCTCTTCCAGCCCAGCCGGTAGAAGCGGCGGCCAGGGCCGAACTGAATGGGCAGGGCCAGGGCAAGCATGACCCAATTCAGAAGGCTCATCCCCCCGTGCCCGAGGGTCGTCATCATCCAGTCGTTCACCGCCGGAACCACCATAGGGACCATGGCGATCAGGAGCAGGGGCAGCGCGAAAATGGTGCTGAAGATGACCTGGCGCCGCAGGTGCTCGACTTCCTGGGCGCGCGCCTGCCGTTCCTGATCTTCGCGGCTCAGGCCGGCCTGCTCTTCCAAGACGTCATAGCCGGCTTGCCGGACCGTGGCTTTGAGCTGCCCGGGACTGACGCTGGCGGGCAGGTAGGTGACGCTGGCGCGCTCAGTCGCGAGGTTCACGCTGGCGCTGAGAACGCCGTCGACCTTCTTCAACGCGCGCTCGACGCGGCCGACGCAGTTGGCGCAGGTCATGCCCTGGATCCCAAGTTCAGTGGAGCTGACGAGGGGCTCATAGCCCACGGCCTTGATCTTGTCCAGCAGGGCCCCAGGACCGGTGAGGGTGGGGTCGTAGGTGACGGTGGCGCGCTCAGTGGCCAGATTCACCGTGGCCTCCTCGACGCCCTCGACTTTCTTGAGGCCACGCTCGACGCGGCCCACACAGCTGGCGCAGGTCATGCCTTGAATGCCAAGTTCGATGGTGTTCGTCATAAGTTCTCCTATCCCCCCCTAGGGGGTCCGATATACGTCAGCATAGACCCCGGGGGAGAGGAAACGCAAGATGCGGGATGAAAAGGGTCGTCATACTGGCGTTAGCTTCCTCGTCATCCTTGACACCCCAGGGGGGAGGGTATAGCCTGAGGACAGGAGGAAGACCATGAACCAGATTGAACTGACCATTAGCGGTATGACCTGTAGCCACTGCCAGAGCGGCGTCACGAATGCCCTGAAAAGCGTGCCTGGCGTCACCGATGCCCAGGTAGACCTCAAGACGGGCAAGGCTGTCGTGCAGGGCAGCGCCGATGCACAGCACCTGATCTCTGCAGTCCAGGACGAAGGGTACGGCGCAGCGGTAGCTCAGCTGTAATGTCGAAGACGACCGTCGCCTCGCCAGCGTCTCCCCCCCTCGAGGGTGAGCACTGTCATACGGGCCAGCACCTCTGCATGCCCGAAGACAGCCGGAAGCGTGCCGCGCGGCGTCTGGCCATCGCCCGAGGGCATCTGGAGAGCATCCGCCGCTCGCTCGACGATCCCGATGTCTACTGCGTAGATGTGCTGCGCCAGATCAAAGCGGTGCAGGGTGCCCTGGACGGAGCAGCCAGTGTGGTCCTTCGGGGACACCTCGAGGCGCATGTGGCGACCGCCGCCACCCGGGGCGACGGGCAGGACCTGGTGGAAGAGTTGATGGACGTCTTCAAGTACGTCTGAGCAGGGGGAGTCTCGCCGAGAAGGGGGGCTCCCTTCAATGCCCCTGGGATAAGTGGTGCGGCTCGCTCCCCCTAGACCGGCATTGATGTGGGGTGCGGGCGGGTCGCCCTAAGGCACAGGGCCGCGCAGCGATGGGGAGAAACCCGCCCCGATCCCCAGCTTCCCTGTCCCTCTTCTCACTGGCCCGGACCATGTCCGTCACGCTCCGTGCGGGACGGGCCCAGGTTCGTCTTCAGGGTCTTGAGGGATGAACCCCGCTCGGCAGGGTGCAGACCTGTCCATGAGTCGGTGGGCCAGCAGCGCCGCACATGCTTGTGCGGCGCTGCTGGTGCCTGGCCCGTCTATTTTGGCCAGAGACGGTTGATCCACCCAGCGGGGTCCGTACCCTCACCGCGCACCCGCATTTCCAGATGCAGGTGTGGGCCGGTGCTCAGTCCGGTGCTCCCCACCTCCCCGATCTTGTCGCCGCGTTTCACCTGTTGGCCGACCTTCACCATGATCTGGCGTTGGTGAAAGTACAGGCTGGTCAGGCCTGCGCCATGGTCAATGATGACCAGGCCGCCGCGCACCGTGTACATGCCGGCCATCACCACCGTGCCGTCATTGACGGCACTGACCGTGGTGCCGGCTGGGGCGCGGTAGTCGGTGCCGTAGTGGTACTGCACGGGCCCGCCGGCTGTGTACGTGCGCGGCTGCCCGAAGGCGCTGCTCTGGGCGCGAACCTTGACTGCGTCCTGAAAGGGCCGGGTCCAGATGGGTGGGGACCGCAGGGCGTACGCGCGTTCCACGGCCGCGTCCTCCGCAGCGCGCGCAGGATCCTGGAGTTTGCTGCTGATGCTGGGCGGGAGGTTCAAGCGTTGGACAGGCTGGGACAGGCGGGTCACGGGGAGGGTACGGCGCAGCACCTGTCCGTCCAGCTCGATCTCGTAGACCAGGGGCGTGGTTTTTCCCAGGAGGACCCGTCCCAGCACCAGGAGGGTTCCGTTCCCCGCAGGGACGGGCGTAAGGGCTTCGGCGGGCATGCGGACGTTCTCGCCCACTTCACTGGGAAAGCGCACGCGGACCTCTGCGGCACGTGGACCTGTAAAGCGCAGTGCGAACGCTTCTCCCATGCGCAGGGTGGGCGGTGCGGTGACGTTGACGCCTGGGAGGGCCGGTATGGAGGGAAGCGGCGCAGGCGAAGTGGGCGCAGCAGCGGACGCCCCCGGCTCCCCTGGAAGACGCAGGGTCTGTCCGACCTCTAGGGTGGTGGTGGTCAGGCTGTTGAGCCGCATGAGTTCTGCCACGGTCGTGCCGGAGGTCCGCGCGAGGCTGAAGAGGGTGTCGCCCGTTTTCACGGTGTACGCGCCAGCCACGTTGGTGAGCAGGGCGGCGGTGAGGAGCAAGGTGCGGTGCAGCGGCGTTAGGGTCATAGGGGCCTCATCGGGCATTACAGATTCTTTTTGAAGAACGCCACGGAACGCTCGAGGGCGGTCTTCAGGTTGCGGCTGAGATCGTGGTTGTCATTGGTGTACGTGTAGAAGGTCACGGGTTGCCCAGCGGCCTTGAGCCCATTGGCGAGTGCCTGCGAGAGGCTATAGGGCACGTGCGTGTCCCCGGTGGCGTGGTGCAGCTGAAGGGGGCGGCCTCTGAGGTCGGCCAGGGAGGCGTTCGGGGAGATAGCCTGGTATGCAGCCGGGTTGCGCTCGGGGCGGCCGAGGTCGGCGAGCAGTTGGGCGCGCGAATCGTTCGGGTCGCTGCGGCCCCATTGAGGGAGCGCGTTGAAGAGCAGTTCGTAGGGGCCGACCACGCCGGCCCAGATCACGCCGGCCTTGATGTCGGGGCTCACCACCATGGCCCGCAGGGTAATGTGGCCGCCCATGGAGTGGCCCCACATGCCTAGGCGCGCCCGGTTGACGCTGGGAAGGGTGTGGAGGGAGGACACGGCATTCAGGACATCGGTGGTGTATTCGGGTGACCAGTAGGAGGTGCCGGTCGGTCGGCCCTGGGAGCGGCCGTGTCCACGGTAGTCGGGCTTGAGGACCACGAAGCCCGCACGGGCGAAGGCGTCCACGTACGCGACGTAGCGCTCGGTGGTGCGGTACAGGTTGGGGGGGATATAGCCGTGATTGAACACGATGGCGGGCCAGCCACCTTTGGGGGGTATACCGTTCGGGACGGTAAGGAGGGCGTGGATGCGCAGGCCGTCGGACTGGTAGGACACGACGCGCCGGGTGTAGTTCACGCCGGGACTCAGGGTCTGCTGGGTGGTGAGGGTGCTGCCGGGGTACGTTCGGGCGCGCATGCGCTCGATGGACAGGGGATGATCGGTGCCCTGGGCGGCGGTCATCGGGCCGAGCAGGGCCAGCAGCAGGGCAGAGCGGATGTGAAGCATAGGGACCTCCGGGCAGAAGGGGTGGACGTTGGCGTCGGCCCAAGGTAGGTGTGCCCTGTAAAGCTCGTGTAAAGCCAACGTTCCGGGTTTCGGCTTTACACGAGCTTTACAGGGCTGACGTAAGTTCCGGGAGATCAAGGTGACGAACAAGAGAAGGACGGACCATACCGCCACTGACGCGGACCACACCTCACCTCCCCCGACTGGGATGCCCGGCTGGGTGAAGGGGTTCCTCTGGGTGGGGGTGGCGCTGTTGCTCCTGGTCCTGGTGCTGAAGGTGTTCGGGGGTGGACAGCATGGGCCGGGTCGGCACCTGCCGGCGGGGACCGTGGTGTCTGGATTACTTCTGCGGGATAGATGATGGGGGGTCCAGGGTGGAGGAAGCTGGGATTGACTGTGCATGTGGCGGCCTCGGTGGGGTGGCTGGGTGCGGTGGTCGCGTATCTGGGTTTGGTGTGGGCGGGGTTGGACAGCAGTGACCCGCAGGCGGTGCGCTCGGCGTGGTGGGGGTTGGATCAGCTGACGCGGGTGCTGGCGCCGTTGAGTGTGGCCGCGCTGGTGAGTGGGGTGGTACAGGGACTCATCACGCCATGGGGGTTGGTCTGGCACTACTGGGTGATGGTCAAGCTCGTGCTCACGGCCATGGCGACCACCGTGCTGCTCTTGACCCTGCCGGAGGTGCGGGCCTGGGCGCAGTGGGCGGCCGGTGACCAAGTCCCCCCGGATCTGCACGGGCAGATAGTGCATCCCGTTGCTGGCCTGGTGGTGCTGCTGGTGATTCTGGCGCTATCGGTGTACAAGCCGCGGGGCTTGACGCCATATGGGGGGCGACGACGAGAGGTGCGCCTCGCCCGGGTCGACGAGAGGAATAACCCATGATCTGACACTGATGCGTCAGCGTTGATCATGTCGAAGCAGCAAAACGCTTGACTCTGATTGGATAGTACATATAAGCTGAGTTAGAAGATATGCTTTTCCAGCCGAAGAATGATCATCTGCTCTTCGCCTATTTTGGAATCAGCCTGCAGACCAGGAAGCGCTCTGTACAGAGTGAATTGAGAGCTACGTTGGCGCTGCGTAAACGCGTGGGACGCATTCTCGGTGGCACCACCAACTCCGCAGATAAGGATGTGCTCTTCCGAATTGCGGGCGACGAGCGCTATCCAGATATTGCTTCCATTCCTGACTTTGATACCAATCCCCGGTGGGCTATTTACCGAGTGGATTGCTTGAGTATGCGGAATAATCTAGTTCTGGAGCTGCGGCGCCACCTTGCCTATCTTGATCCGGAAACAGGGGAGTGGGATGCCCTTACTCATTTCTGGCAACGGGCATCACATGACTTGTACGGTCGACAGCAACCCTCTGATTCGGCCTACGCAGGCTATTACGCAGAGTGGCAGCAGCTTGTTCCAGCAGAGCGAAGGGCAGATCTCATTGCATTCAATATTGTTCCACTTAGCCGCGTGTTGGGAATAGATGAGGAGGGGGATATTGGACATCCTCTCCCTATACTCTACATAGAGTCTACTCCAAACGGTAAGATTCTTGATCCAACCAAGGAGATTTATAGTATCGAACATACTTTATTTTACGGCCATACGGCTGATTATATTCCAAGCAAAGAGAAACGCGTAAAATTCTTTGAAGAGAATAGATTAGAAGAAAAAAAGTAAAGTATCAGCAATAAAAAGTAATTGATGTCTAGATCTTCCGGCTGCCATTTCAGCCTGGGCTGCCAGATGATGAGCACGAGGGTCAGGAGGAAGATCAGTGCAGCGAGCAGCGTGACTTACTTAGTCTCGACCGCGGGACTCTCCTCGTAGGTGGGCGGGACGTCACGGTCTTCTTTGAGGGCCTGGACAAAAGCATCGAACTGGATCTTGAGTTGGTCGCGGACGGTCCGCCAGCGGTCGAGGCTGCCGCCACTCGGATCGACGAAGGGATAGTGCCGCCGGAGGGTGTGGCTGGGGTAGATGGGGCAGGCTTCGGCGGCGCTGTCGCAGACTGTGATGACGTAGTCGAAGTTCTGCGCATCGGGGACATCGTGGAGGGTTTTGCTGGTGTGGGCGGAGAGATCCAACCCCAGTTCATTCATGACGGTGATGGCATCGGGCTTGACCCGGGTAGCTTCTGTGCCGGCGGAGTGAACGTCCAGGTCGATGCCCAGGCGACGGGCGGCGTCACGCGTGAGGGCTTCGGCCATCTGGGAGCGGGCGGAGTTGTGGGTACAGAGAATCAGGACGCGCGGCATGCGCGCAAGCTAACACACCGATTTAGATTGATGTGTCAGGGGTGGGAGCTCGGGGAAAAGATCAAGTAGCAATTGACCCCCGAGGCGGAAGAAGGGCTCCCGGCTCAGGGCGTAATACATGTTCTTGCCGCGCTGCTCGGACGTCACCAGACCCGCTTCTTTAAGGATATTGAGGTGGTAGGAAACCTTTGACTGGGGCAGATTTAGGAGGGCTTCTAGGTCGCAGACGCAGTGCTCGCCCTGAGCGAGATGGCGGACGAGGTCGTAGCGCGTGTCTTGCGCGAGCGCCTTGAGCTGGTCGAGGACGGAGGGCGCGGTCAGCGTGATCACCCATCTAGTCTAGTCGTTACCTTCTATCTGTGCGCCTGACTGTGCGCCCGATGAGCTCGGACACGGATCAATTTTTTAGTTTGCTGATCTCCATTCAGAAGGACCGCATCATGAGGAACTCTTTCGCTGATACGGCTCCACACACGAGCTCCTGGCAATCTCAACTGGGTCCACGACCCTAATTCCCACTGACTGTAATGAGGGTATTCGGGCCATCCGGCACTGCGGTGTAATACAGTTCTGCCGGCGCTACGCGGCCCATGAAGACCGAGTAATGCTGTGGTCCACTGGTTTCATCTTCCAGCAGGACGTACCCGGCGCGCTTGAGCGGCCCCATCAATACCTGAGGTTGCCACCCCAGGGCCACATACTGCTCTACGCGAGACAGCCCATCCTGCACTTCCTGCCGGTATGTCCTAGATGTGGGGCAGCGCGGCTCCAACCCTTCCGGCAAGGGCATGAGCCCATTCCAGAGCGTGCCCGGCTGCCGGATGCAATACAGCACGTCCGGCATAGGCCGCCAGGTCAAGGCGGCTATGCCCAACCCCAGCACCAAAGCGACCACACTCCAGACCCGCCACTTACTCCCGAGCATGGTCAAGGGCATTGGCGATCAACGTCGTCACATGCTGATCCAGCAACCGGTAATACACGGCCCGGCCCTCCTTCCGTGAGGTGACGACCCGGCCTGTTCGCAGCAAGCGCAACTGGTGACTGGTGGCGCTCTCGCTCAGCCGAATCACGGCCGCCAGGTCGCACACGCAGAGTTCACCTTGGGTCAGAGCGCTCAGGATCTTCAGCCGATGGGCATCCCCCATGAGTTTCAGTAGGATCGTCGCGCGCGCAACGGAGGTCTCGTCCGGCAGGGCCGCCCGTGCTGCAGCGACCGCCTGCGGATGGACGCACCTCGTCTCACAGGTATCCTCAGCGCAAACGGCGGCCATCCCCGCATTGTATCGAGTGATCCCTACCGTCACTCCAGCACCCCCTGAACGTCCTGCGCGACCCGCTGCGGATTCGTCGTCAACTGCAGGTAATCCCACACCACACGCCGGTTCCCAGCACGATCCACGAGATACGTGCCCGTCGTGTGATTCACCTGATACTCCCCATCCTTCTCGTCCACATACTCATAGCCCACGCCCCACCCGGCGGCCGCCTCGCGCAACTGGGCCTCCGGGATGATCAATCCCCGAGCGCTCGCGTTGAAGTACTTCACGTACTTCTTCATCAGCGCTGGCGTATCCCTTCTTGGATCCACAGAAACCAGCAACGTTACGAACTGTTCCCGTTGTTGCTCCGGCAGCGCCTGGCGCACCCGTTCCAGCGCTGCCAGGGTCGCTGGACAGTAGTTGGGGCAATGTAGAAACCCGAAGAACACGGCGACCGTCTTGCCTTTCAGATCCGCCAACGCAAGGGGCTGTCCGTCCTCCCCTGTCCCCCGCAGGTCGAGTGCCGCTGTCCCAGCGGGGTACGTACTGCCATACAGCGAGACGGGAGGGTTCAGTTGGTGGTACAGCAGCAGTCCAGCGAGCCCCACACTGACGACGCTCGCCGCCAAAGCCACCCCGCGTGTCCAGCGCCGCCGGGATGGGCGATTTATGCCGGTGACGACCACGCCGCCCGACCCGTCAGCCATGGTTCATCTCTCCCATGTCGGCCGGCTCGGCTGGGGTGGCGGGTGGGACGACGTTCCGGGCCGTCAGGAGCATGTCGATCGCGCGCACTTCGGCGGTCTGAGAGGTGACCACATTGCGGGCGAACGTCCGCACGAGCGGGTTTTGTGCCTCGTTGAGGGCGGTGTTCGCCATGGCCACGCCCCCGACATGATGGGCGCGCATCAGCAGGAGATACTGCCGCGTCGCCTCCGTGATGGGGCGCTCTTCCAGGCCACGCAGCTCACGGGCGCTGGCCAGACCCATCGCTGCGCGGTTCATGCCCTGCATGGGCGGTCGTGCGCCCGCCACCGGGTGGCCCCAGGCACTCAGCCAGCCACTCATCTGTCCGATCTGGGCTTGCTGGGTGAGGGTGATGTCCTGCGCGAGCAACCGCACGTCCGCGTCCGTGGCGCGCTTGAGCAGCGTGACACTCATCTCGACGGCCTGGTCGTGGTGTGCGCGCATGTTCCGGAGGAACCGGACGTCGGCGCTGTCTTCCGTGGGAGGCCTGGGGGTGCTGAGGAGAAAGATGCCTGCCGTGACGGCACTCCCGAGCACTGCCGCCCCGAGGAGGCCCGCGCCTCTCATTGTGTTTCGCGGTACGCCCCACTACAGGACGCGCCCGCCTCAGGCGCCGTGCCGGCCTGCTCGTACTTCTGAATGAAGGCGGTCACGCGGGGATCGCTCGTGCGCTCCAGTTCGAGCTGGGCATTCCAGGCGGTCATGACGATCGGGGCGGTCTGTTCCCGACGAGGCGAGAGCAGGGTATGCGTGCGCCCGTCCAGGGCGTCTTGAAGCGCCAGCACTTCAGACTGCGGAAGGTCGGGACGGTAGGTCACCCAGACCGCGCCGTGTTCCAGACTATGCACGGCATATTCCGGATACAGATCCTGGGTATACGTGCCACAGTTCTGCCACTGGGCGTTGTGGGCGCCACCGACGGGATGAGCCTCCTTGTACGCGATCCGGCCCTCCTGATGATCACCGCCCTCGTAGGCGTAGGTCTTGACGCCGTCGATCGTATTGGGGGTGGCGCCGCAGGCGGTGAGGAACAGGGGAATTAGCAACCATCGTTTCATAGGGTCTCCTGAGGCGTCCCACGGGGACGCGTGCGGGGAAGGGTGAGCAACAAGAGGACGATGCCGGTCAGGACCAGCACGTCTGCGCCATTGAAAATGGGAAAGTTCTGGCCATTCAGGCCGCGGTGGAACGTGTCGAGCAAGGGAGAACGGAGATAGTCCACGACAGCGCCCTGGGTGAGGCCATCCGTGGCGTTGCTGAGCGCGCCTGCGGCAATACAACTCAGGGCAAGCGCGCGCGGGAGTGGATGGATGCCCCATAGGAGACTGACCACCAACGCGATGCCCACAAGAAGGCGTAAGAGCGCCAGGGGGAGGGTGAGCTGGTCAAACAGCCCCCATGCCATCCCCTGGTTCAGGGTGTATGTCAGGCTCAGCAGACCGGGCACGATGGGCTGCGGGGTTTGGCCCGGCAAGGTCTGCGTCGCCCAGCTCTTGACGAGGAGGTCCGCACTGAGGAGGGCGCCAGTCAAGATGAGCAGCCAGATTGAACGGGAAACCCGCAGCATTTCATGACTATATCTGAGTAACTAAGCAGATATGCAGGGCGTTTGCCCTGCCGCTGATCCTTCCAAAGTCCGTGGACGTTGTGATTCAGTTGAAAAGCAGATACGGGTTGACCATGACCCCTGCCTGGTACATCCGGAAGTCCAGGTGTGGTCCCGTGCTGTTGCCCGAGCTCCCGACCTGCGCGATGGGCTGACCTGTCGTGACCCGCTGCCCCACCCGCACCAAATTTATGCGGTTGTGACTGTAGCGCGTCATGTCACCATTGCCATGGTCCACCACCACCGTCCAGCCCCAGCCGCCGCGGACATCGAACGTGGACGTCCGCACTGTGCCACTCAGCGCTGCCCGGATCACGGTGCCTTGGCGAGCCGCCAAGTCCAGTCCCATATGTGCCGTGCTCGGGGGGGTGGTGATCCGCCCCTGTACGGGGAGGACCGCCGTCACCCGGATGCCTGTGGGCCGTAGCAGGGCTTGAGTGCGGGCGGGCGGGATGGTGATCGTCCGGCCGACGATCAGGCGTTGAGGTGTGAGACCAGGATTGGCGTTTAGGATGGCCTGGACTGTGGTCCTGTGCTGTTTGGCTATCCCTGACACTGTGTCACCCCGCTTGACCTGTACGGTGGCTGCCAGGACCGAGGTGCAGAAGAAGACGACAAGCAACGTCGCTCGGATAAAACCTACGTTCATCGGGGGCCCACCCTAGCAGCGACTTTGCCTGCATATGTGAGCAACTGTTCTCATATGCAGGCAGATCAGGACCCATCCCAGCGCGGCGCCCCACACGACCCACCCCGGCCACTGCACACTCAGCGTGCGGTCCTCGCGCACATCGAACATCACGGGTAAGGTCCCTGGTGTGAACCGGACCAGTCGCCTTCTGACCTGCCCCTGCGGATCTACCACGGCCGTAATGCCATCGTTCCCTACGCGCAACCACCACCGGCGCGTCTCCACCGCCCGCACCCGCCCCATCCGGAAGTGCTGTTCTGCGCCTCGTGACGATCCGAACCAGGCATCATTCGACGGTGTCACCAGCACATTCGCGCCCTGTGCGACCAGTTCACGCGCTTGCGAAGCAAATACCGACTCATAGCAGATCAACACTCCAGCCCGGAGATCACCCAGCTGTAACGGGCGAGCTGCGTGACCCGGGACTCGACCCAGCAGGTCAGGCAAACCCAGCCAGCGGAAGACCGTGCGGTACGCCCCTGGCCAGCTCGCCTGACCGGGGAAGAACTCTCCAAACGGGACCAGGTGAACCTTGTCCTGCCGCCCTGCCACTGCATTCCCTTGCATCAGAAAGACGGAGTTCCTGGGCGTTGTTCCGCCCGCTGAAGCCCCAAGCAGCACTGCGCCCTTCACCGGCATCTGGAGGCCTGCTGGGGGCGGCCAGGACACAGCCGCTTCTGGCCAGACCACCAACGTCTGTGCGCCCACCTGTGCCTCTTTCGTCAATGACCAGTACCGCTGCCACTCCCGTACGGCATCGGCCTGCACCTTTGCCCGTGGATCGACCGCGCCCTGCACCAGTAGCGCCGGGCGAGTTCCTGGCACCTCGGGCGGCCGTGTCACCCCGTACGTCAAGGCGCCTGCCCACAGCAGCGCGACCCACACGCCACGCCAAGACCACGCCGCCAAAGCGCTCGCCGCTCCGCCGACCAACAGTCCAAGCAGCTCAACGCCACCCCACTCTGCCACCTGCACCAGCGATGTCTCACTCAGGAAATACCCCAATCCCCCCCAGGGAAAGGCTAAGGGACCCATCTCCCGCACCGCGTCTAACAACACCCAGGCCAGTGGCAAAGCTCCTAACGTCCATGAACCCGCTGCCCAACGCGTCAGGGCAACCGTGGCCGCGCAGGTTAAACCCAGCAGGCCCACGAGCACGGGGAAGAGGAGACTGAGCCCCCACCCCAATGTTTCTCCAAGACTTTGAGGGAGCCAGATCAACATGACCCCAAACATGGCGGTGGTGACGATCCAGGTCATCCAGAATGCCTGGCGAGGTGAGGCATGGGCCACTGCCCGGAAGAGTAGGCCTAACGGCAGGGGCGCCAGCCATCCCAGGGCGGACGGTGGAGAGAGCGCCCCGAGCGCAACCCCACAGACCAACCAGAACAGCCCCCCCTGTCGGTGGAGCCAGACGCTCAGGTCAGCAACTCCAGCAGGTAGAGCGCCACGAACCCGGCGAAGAAGGCAGACGTGATCAGCGGCGTTTCCTTCACCTCGTGCGCCTCAGTGAGCAGTTCCTCAGTCACGAGAAACAAGAGGGCTGCCGCGCCGAATGACAGGACGATCTCCAGCGCCAGACCGGTGAGGCCCTGCAGGAGGGTGCCCCCCAGGAGGGCGCCCACGACCACCAGAAGACTGAGGCCACTGACCGTACCGATCACGCGCCCCCGGGACGCCCCATCCTGAACGAGACTGGACGCGACAGAGACACCCAGGAACAAGAGTTCCAGCGTCAGTGCCACGATCAAGAGGGTACCGACCCGTGCGCCAGCAGCAAAGCCCACCCCGATCAGAAGCCCGTCGAGCAGCACATCGATGCCGACCGCGACGAGCAAGCCCAGGTTCCCGGTGGAGGCGGAGCGCCCCTGCGCGGTGTTCGTGTTCTCCAGGCGCTCGGCCCACTGCCGCACCAGCAACATGACGGCCACGCCCAGGGCGAAGCCGATCACGACACCTAGAGGTTGGTGCCCCGCCGTGATTTCCGGCAGGAGTTCTCCAGCCACCACCGCGAACACGACCCCTGCCGCGAAATGTTGCACAAAACTGCGCGTCCGTTCTGCAGGGGCGCGGAATGCGGCCGCCACCCCTCCCACGACCGTGGCCGCCACCGGAATCATCGTCAGGGTCAAGATCTGAGAGATGGGAACACTCACGTGCGCTTCCCTAATGCCGCCAGAATCCGGTGGCGCTGGTCGCTGAAGGGGCCGTAGAAGACCTGGTCATCGATGATCGTCACCGGCGCAATCCGCACGTCCGCGCGGCGTTGCATCTCGGCCAGGGCCTGCGGGTCACCGCGCACATTCTTCTCCGTGAACGGAGCATCCTCATGCTGGAGAAGGCGTTTGATCGCCTCGCAATCTGCGCACTGCGGAACCGTGTAGAGCGTGATATCCGGCATGCTGGACCTTATGCGGTGTGGGGCGCAGGGGCGATGGGCGGGGTCTTGGTCGTCGCTTGACTCTTCCAGCGCAGCAGTCGCAGGGCGTTTGCGGTAACCAGTGCGGTAGCTCCGGTGTCCGCCAGGATGGCCATCCAGAGATTGGTGTAGCCCAGCAGGGTGGTGACGAGGAAGATGGCCTTGAGGCCCAGGGCGAAGGCGATGTTGACCTTGATGTTTCCCATCGTGGCGCGGGAGAGGGCCACCAGATCAGCCACGCCGGTGACGCGTTCCTGAAGCAGCGCGGCATCTGCAGTTTCCAGGGCGACATCGGTGCCGCCACCCATGGCGATGCCCACGTCACTCTGCGCCAGCGCCGGCGCGTCGTTGATGCCGTCCCCGACCATGGCCACGCCACCCTGGGCCTTCAGTTCACCGATGAGACGCAGTTTATCTTCGGGAAGCAGTTCGGCCTGCACGTCCAGGCCCAGGTCGCGGGCGATGGCCTGACCGGTACGAGCATTGTCTCCGGTCAACATGACCGTCTTCACGCCCAGGCCGTGCAACTGAGCCAGGGCGGCGCGCGCGTCCGGTCGGGGCTCGTCACGGATGGCGATGACGCCGAGCGGCGTCTGGCCCTCCAGGAGCACGACAGCGGTCCGGCCCTGTTCCTCGAAGGAGGTGACAGCGCCGCTGAGCGCCGCACTCAAGGGGGCCAGGGTCGCCGCGTGGCGAGGCGAGGTCACACTGAGGGCCCGGCCTTCCACCGTAGCGGTCGCGCCTCTCCCCGGAAGGGCCTGGGCGTCCGTCGCGGGTGGCACGGTGATCTGGCTTTCCTGCGCGGCCTGGGTGATGGCCTTGGCGAGGGGATGACTGCTGCCGGACTCGACGGCCGCCGCGAGGCGCAGCACTTCGGCACGGTCCAGGCCCTGTCCGAGAACGTCGGTGACTTTGGGCTTCCCGGCGGTGAGGGTACCGGTCTTGTCGAAGGCGATGGTCTTGACGCTTCCGATGGTTTCCAGGGCGCCGCCGCCTTTGATGAGGAGGCCCCGGCGGGTACCGGCACTGATGGCGCTGGTGATGGACGCGGGAACGCTGAGCACCAGTGCGCAAGGGCAACCGATCAGCAGAAGGCTGATGCCCTTGTACAGCCAGTCATGCCATGCGCCACCGAACGCGAGGGGCGGGACCAGGATGACCAGTGCGGACACCAGGACCACGCCTGGGGTGTACCAGCGGCTGAAGCGGTCGATGAAGCGGGCGGTCGGCGCTTTGTTGCTCTCGGCCTCCTCGACCAGATGGATGATGCGCGCGATGGTGTTGTCGTTCGCCGCTTTCTCCACCTGAATGGTCAGTGTGCCGTCGGTGTTGATGCTCCCGGCGAAGACCATGTCGCCGGCACTTTTCGTCACGGGGACGCTCTCCCCGGTCACGGGGCTGTCGTCGAGGCTGGAGGTCCCGCGCAAGATCGTACCGTCTGCGGGTACACGAGCGCCGGGGTTGACCTGTACGGTCTGACCTACCTGGAGTTGGTCGGCGGGTACTTCCCGGGTGCCGGTGCCTTCGACGAGGAGTGCCGTTTTGGGCGCCAGGGCGGCGAGGGCCTGGATGCCTGCGCGGGCTCGGCCAGCAGCGACGCCTTCAAGGAGTTCGCCGATGGCGAAGAAGAACACCACGACGGCGCCTTCGGGCGCTTCACCGATGGCGACGGCGCCGATGGCCGCGAGACTGACGAGCATGTTGATACTGAAGGGATCACCGAGGCGGGCACTGGCGACGGCTTTCTTGGCGAGTGGCCAGACGCCGAGCAGGGTCGCGGCAATATAGCCAGCGGTGGCGAAGCGGGGTTCGATAAAACCGAACAGCCAGGCGGCCAGGAGGAGAATGCCGGAGGTGACGACCAGACGCCCTTGTCCGGTCCGGTACCAGGGAGTACCGGCAGGGGCGACCTCATGGGTGTGACCAGCGTGCTCGTGCTCGGCGTGGTCATGTCCCGTGTGGTCATGTCCCGCGTGATCGTGTGCTTCGGGGGGAGTGGTGACTGCTGGAGGGGATTGGCGCAGCAGCGAGGGCGTATAGCCGAGGGCTTTCAGATTTTTTTCCAGGGTGGCTCGGGAGGTCTGGTGCTCGTCGAGGTGCAGGGTCAAGGTTTGCTTGGTGAAACTGGTTTTCACGCCCTCGGTGCCGGGAAGCGTGTCGACCATGCGCTCGACTTTGACGACGCAACTGGCGCAGTCCATGCCGTCCACGAAGTACGTGAGTGGCTGGGGGATGTCGGGCAGGTCAGCCTGAGGGCGGGAGGTCATACCTCCAGTATACCTGAGTGGACATTCATATGTTCAGGTATTCAGTCGTAGGAGTGGCTTGAGATACGGTTCATAGGCTCAGGGTCACTCCACGCCTGGCGTGTCATTGGTCCGGCACGACTGGGTGGGCGTGCAGCTCTGACGCATAGCCATGGTGACTGCCGGACTGCTCTTGACCGTGCCGGAGATACGGGCATAGGCACAGTGGGCGGTTGCCGACCAGGTCCGCAGATCTGCACAGGCGACTGCATCCCGCTGCGGACTTGGTCGTGCTGGTGATTCTGCTCCTATCGGTCTACAGGCCGCAGGACTTGACCCTATATGGAGTTCGCCGACGATAGGCGCGCCTCGCGCAGATCGACAAGGGGGAATAATCTGGACTTTGGCGCTGATGTGTCAGCCCTATTCATGACGAAGCAGTAGAGCGTTTGACTCCAATCAAGTAGTACATATAAGTCGCTCATGCCCGTTCGCATCGGCCCATGATTTGCTCCGCCTGGAGTTGCAGGAGCCGGCCGCGCTCGACCGCTGGATGGGTGCAGAGGAACGCAAGCTCGCCTCCCCAAAATGGCAGGGCACCCGGAACCACACCGTCTTCGCCAACGACCTCACCATCCGCCAGTCGCTTGAGCGGGCGCACCTGAAGTACCCCGGCATCGGGTTGGAGGAGCTCAATCACCTCCGCTTCCAACGAGGTCACGCGACGACCACCAGCTTCTGAGATCAGGAGTCTCGGGGCTCCAGCTCCAGGCAAGCACCACGCCCACGCACCCACGCTGATTGGCCTGACAGCACCCGAGCGAACGAGTGCTCCACCAAGAGCAGGCGGGTGCCTGGGTGAAGAAGTCCGGGCAACAGCAGCAGAAGATTGAGGGTGGTCAGTGGTCTTCCGGACGAGGGTCCCAGAAGAAAAAGTGCAACCATGCGCCAGCGGCATCCACATCCTCCCCCGTCAACGCCAGCTCCGTTTCTCAGACCGCCCACACCTCGGACGCCACGTCCGGATGACACCCGAGGTAGTCCGCGAGGTGCCCACGGGCGACATCCTCCTCCAACGTCACCCGCTGCTCACCCCACATCTGATAGTGCACCCGCAGTCGCGCGATCAGCTCGGACACGGTGCATGTATCGAAGGAGATCACCTCAACGCCGCGGCTGAAGACCTGGCGCTTTCACCCGCCGACCTTGCACAAGGACCTGATGAGTCGGCGGAAGTCCCAGCAGAAAGGTCGGTGCTTCATCACTGATCATCACCCCACGCACGCCCTGAGTCTGGTCATCCCGCCACCAGTCCGGCGCACGCTGCACCTCCGGACAGAACGACACCAGTGGCTGCTGCTGCTCCTCCTCCGGCGTCTCGAAGATCACGCACACGTCGAAGTGCACCCGTGCCCACTTCACCAAAGCCGCCGGCGTCAGGGGGGATTCCGTCCGAGAGGACAGCTCCTCCAGACTCGCGCACTGAAGCCAGACCGCACACGGTTCCTCCACCAGCAGGGTCGTCAGTGCAGCGGCCGTCCAGGGTTGGACGTCATTCACAAACAGCTGCTGCACCTCCGCGTCCGGCGATTCATCCGGCCCCAGCAGCGCCCCACGAGACCCTAGGACCCGCAGGTTCGCCCCGACCAACGCCTCGACTCCACTGCCCGGCGAAGCGATCACCAGCACGCGACGGGCCGGGCGCGTGACGAACTGCAACGCCTCTCCATCCCAGGCCATGCCCAGGACGAAGGCCGTCCGGTAGTGGCGACGGAACAGCACATTCAGGTCAATGAACATCAGCGGCACTCCCGAAGTGAGGACGAGAAACGGAGGGGAGGGGCGAGCATCACGAGACGCAGAGTCTGGCGGATGAACGCAAGACGCGTGCCCCTCAGCGGCGCAAGAGGGAGAGCAACTCGTCGAACTTCGCGTTGACCTGAGCCAGTTCCGTGCGCACCTGGGTCAACTCCTTGCGCAGGATCATGGCCGTGTCTTCTGCTCCGGAGGCGCGCTCTTTGCACTCCATCGTTTCGATGATCAACCGGTTCACGTTGTCTCCCAGCTCCGCCATGGTCATCCCGGCGCCCTCTGCGGACGGCTCATCTCGAGGGGAGCGGACCTCCTGCTGGCGCCACTGCGTCAGGAGATCGGTGATGCTGAACGACGTGGCGCGGGCCTCACGAAAGAGGCTCAAGAGACCCGTGAACTGCGCGGGCGTGAGCAAGAGCTCGTTGAAATTTCGGCGGGCCCGGGACTCCAAGGTCTGTCCCAACACCAGGGCGTACAACCGCGCCGTCTCCTGCAGGTAGCGGCGAGAGTAGGTGTGCTGAAACAAAAACTGCCCCGCGTTTTCCAGATCACCGATGGTGTACAGGTCGCGTGGACCCAGCTCTTGGAGGAGGTCTTGGAGTTCCGACCAGGTGTTTTGAGTAGGGAAAAGCGTCATACGCTCACCATAGCGCTACCGCGAGGTATCAACGCGGTAACAGCGAGGCCATAGCGCGTATCAACGAACGCATAACGAGCGATACAACGAACCGATAGCGAGCGACACAGCGAGGCGATAGCGGTTCGCCAGCGCGGCCACAGCGAGCAACATGACACCTCGTTGATGCGGCGAGCTTTAGAAAGAGAGACCTTTACACACTGCTATCTCATGCTGGCTCTCATATTTTCCCACTTTGGATGGCCAGGACCGGGAAAAGGGCGGGACTCCATTTGCCTTTACGCGACATCACCCAGGAGTCCCGTCCACTTTTCGATGCCCTTCCGCCTCGGCCCAGCGCACCAAAACCCCGGGACTCCACCCCAAAAGCAACCTCAGAACTTCAATCACTCTGGAATGTAAACCAGAAACACTCATCAGATACTCACGGCTTTTCAAGGCCTTGGCACCCGCATCCCTCCTTGCCTGCCCAAGCGCCTCACCACCTCACAGAGGCCCCGCAAGAAGATCCCGCACCCTCCCCCCCGTGACCCGCCCTCTCGAGGCCCGATTCCACTTCCCCGAATGGCCCGGACGCACCCTCCCCCGCAAGCGGGGAACCCCCGAAGCATGACCCCCGCCACCGTCCTCCAGGCCACTCGCACCTACCACTTCCAGGTCTGGCACGCCAACCACCCCGACTTCCTCGGTCGACAATTCCAAGGCTTCCCCAGCGCCCACTTCGTCCACGTCGCCGACCTCCAGGTCACGGCCGACAGCATGCTCGGCGCCCTGCGTCAGACCTTCGCCCATACCCAGCACATCACGCAACTCTGGGATCAGGACCCAGCCGTCACCCTGCTCTACACCCCCGATCCCCGAAGCACGATGGCCGGCGATGTCCTGATCTGCGAGGGCGAAGTGTACGGCGTGGCCATGATCGGCTTCGAGCGTTTGCGCTGAACCCACCGCCCCCGCCAGCGCTTTCCCGACGCGGCCCTCGCCCGGTCACCCCACCGGGCAGCCCCCTTCTCATGCCCCTGCTCCTGTGTGCGCCCACCCCTCTACTCGCTGGTCATTGCCTCACCTGCGGCCTCCCCTGTGCCCCAGAAGAAGAGCACGGCTGTGACCACTGCACCGAAGCCGCCGACGAAGCCCGCGCCTCTGCCCACGAGCGGACCCCAGATGCCGACTGACCCCTTCACCCACATCGTCACCCCCTCCCTGGGAGTTACCCCCACCCTCGGCGGCCTGCAACTCCACAACCGCTACGAGACGATCGAGCTCACCTTCCCCGAACTCGACACCCTCAATGCCCTGTTCGCCCAACTCCAACCCGGCGACGCCCTCACCCTCCACACGAGGCAGCGAGGGCCCCTTTACCTCCGACACGAGGACGGCTACGTGCAACTCCAGGCGCGCGACTTCCTCATCGAATGCCCCGCCGACCTCGCCTGGTTGCCCACCGCCTTCTGCCTCCTCGCAGCTTACGAACCCACGCTCCCCTGCGAACGCCTGGTCCGGTCTCAACTCATCCGTCACTGCGCCCGCCGCTTTCAGGAAGTCCAGCAGTACCGCATGGCCGGGAGGCACCCTCGCCCGGAACGGCACCGGGCAACCCCGGAAGCATGACCGACGTCTTCAGCCTGATCCTGCAGACTCTCTCCCAGGACATCGAGCAGCACCGCGGCCTCATCGCCGCCCTCACCTTCCCCTGGTGCCTCGTCATCTTCCTCGTCGCCAACCGCCACGAGCGCCGCAGTCCCTACACCCCTGAAGAAGAGTGAACGCACGGAGGCCCCACCTGGGTCTCCCCTTTTTTTTATCGCGTCCGGTCCGAGGGGCCCCTGCACCCAGGGATGCTCCTCCCTCGGGTCACTCCCCCTCAAGCCCTCGCCCGGCAACGCACCGGGCACCCCCGGACGCATGACCACCATCACGTCCGCCCGGATCGTTCCCAGCAATCTCGCCGCCGGCCAATACCAGGCGGAGGTGCACGCCACCTTCACCACCGGCGAGGAGGTCAAGGTGCTGAGTTACTACGACGACGAGTTGCACTTCAGCGCGGGGGAGTTCGTCGGCTTGACCCAGGTGCAGGTCGACGAACTCTTCCACCAGAGGGACGTCGCGTACTTGCAGAGCTGACGTGCGGGAGGCCTCCGGGTCTCCCCTTTTGTTCTGGTGGCCCAGGCGCACCCTCGCCCGGAACGGCACCGGGCAACCCACGGTCGTATGACGAGACACATGTTCACGATGACCACCCCGTCCGGCGAGACTCGCAACGTGGCCGCTGGGTACGACCGGATGTGCGGGCACTTCTTCCTGCAGGTCACGGACCCGACGCTGCCGGAGGACGATCAGCTGGTGTACTTCTCGTCCTACGATCCCCGCTTCCTGGACCGCAGCCGGACGGGCGCGGCGTTCGGGGGAGCAACGTTCGAAGAGTTGGAGATGTGCTTGGCCGAGCAACAGATCACGCTTCCGGAAGGGTTGCGGGAACGCCTGTTGGAGGACGGCGAGTTGGAGCGAGGGAACGATCAGAAATATTGGTAACCCTCAGGGGCGAGAGCGACCGCGCGTGCGGTCGTCTCTCGCCCCTTTTCCCATGGCCGGGAAGAACAACAGCCCTCGCCCGGCAGAGCACCGGGCAGCCCCGGACGCATGAACGACGATCGCTGCAAGTCCTGCGGAACCCGCACCAGCTACCCCGATCTCTGCGAACGCTGCCTCGAAGTGCAGGAGCGCCGCGCACGCGCCAAGGCCCAAGACCAGGCGGTACAGAAGCGCATGATCCTCCTCCCTCTCTCCCCCCTTTACCTTCTCTGGATCGCCCGCCGTCCCCTGAGCTGGGTCCTCGCTGCACTCTTCGCGCTGCTCTTCGTGCACCTCAGCCGCGAGACCGGACACCTCTCGCACGACAACTTCCACTTCGACACCCGGCCCATGTGGACTCTGGTCTTCGCCATCGTCATCGCCGTCAACGTCCTCGTCCAGCGCCATGCGAAAGTCCTGCTGCGTCTTCCACAGCGTGACCCGATCGACGGCCTGCGGGTGTGGCGCTTCGTCACCTGGAGTCTGATCCTCCTGCTCATCTGGTCGGGCGCGGCACTCTGGGGCAGCTTCGAGATGCCCCTCCGGTAAGCCGACGCGCGCTGCCTGCCCCCTCGCCCCGGGAAAAGCACCGGGGCAGACCCGGGGACATGCAACGCTTCCTGCTCCTCTCCCTGGTGACTCTCCTCTCCGCCTGTGGAGCCCGCGTCACCACGGCGACCCCGGCCCCGGCTGAACTTCACCTACGCAATGCGTCCGGTATCAGCCTCCAGGTCGAGATCGAGGAGACGACCGAGCTCATGGCAGCCAGCTTGTCCTTACGCGCCGGCGAGGAGCTGCGCTTCCCCCTCAAGACCGCGACCTGCATCCGCATCAGCGGCACGGCCGGCGTGCACCTCACCCCAGGAGTCAGTGCAGAAGTCGTGCTCACGGAGCACGGGCCGCGCGCCATGAACTTCCCCAGCTGCTAACACGGGCGCCCAGCGGTGGGTGCACGTCGCCCGCCGCCAAAGTGCCCGGAAGGACACGGCCCTGCCCCCCTGAGCCGGAAGATTCCCAGATCGAGACGCCCGCGTACGACCCCCTCATTCATCTTCCTTCCTCGGGTGCCCTTCAGGATTTCTCCTGACGCGCACCCCCTTTTTTTTCTCGCGTTCAGGTCTGCGGCGACGGCACCTGGTCCGGCCACTGCTCCCACGCATCCCGCATCTCATCACGTACACGCCCCACCACAAGACCAGCGGGCCCGTCCCGGCGATCGCTGAACTCCAGCACGTTCTCCAGCCTGCGGCACTCCCTCCCCCACTCAACTTCGCGTGGGGAGGCCTGAGCGTATGAAGTCCAACAACGTCATCACCGGCAAGCGCATCCAACACAGCGACAAGCCCAAGACCCCCCCCCGTCCACCCACCCGTGCCGAAAAGCACGCCCGCAAGTACCGCACCTGGAGCCGCCTATGAACCTCGACCCGGACCTGACCCCCGTCGTCCTCGACGCTCCGGTCGTCGGCGGCGCCGTCCTAAAACACCTGCTTATGGTCTCCGATCTCCTCGACCAGCACCGCCCGAATCTCCTGCGCCACTTCATGGTCGACCTCATCCTCCTGGGTCCCGTCACGACCGATGACGTCATGGATCTGGGCCTGCAACTCCTCCAGGAGGCGCACGACATTGTCAGCGCACCTCTGACCGCCCTGACCCGCGAACTCCGCCACGGCATCAGCCGCCTGGCGACGTACCCCACTCACAGTCTCAGCAGTTGACCTCTTCACCTCCGCCCACCGCAGGCATCCCTCGCCCGGAACAGCGCCGGGCAACCCCACAGCATCTCAAACGCTCAGGACCAGACCGGCCTGACGATCCCCAGGAGTCACCATGAACAAGTTCCTCGTCATTGCAGCCCTCGGCACCACCCCCGAACTCCGCCACACCCCCACCGGCATGGCGGTCCTCGAGATCCTCCTCGCCGGCGAGCGTCACATCGTCGGCCATGACGGCACCCCCCGCACCCTCCCCTTCTACATCCGCAGCGAAGCCCTGGGCGACACCGCCAAGCAGTTGGATTCCCGTCAGTACAAGCAGGGTGACGTGCTCTTGATCGAGGGCTCGGCTGAGTACGACGAGTGGAACAGCCGGACCGTCGAAGGCGCGAAGGACACCACCGTACGTCTCAAGCCCACCGGGTACGTGCGCAAACTCGACGGCGACTTCCAGTTCACGCAGGATGGCGGCGGCTTCACCCGACTGATGGGCGGCACCAACCAGCTGCAGCTTCTGGGCAACCTGGTCGCCGACGTGGAGGTCAACGACACGACGAGTGGTCCCGCGGCCACCCTCCGCCTGGCCGTCAACGAGCGCTACACCACCCGCGACGGTCAGTCCAAAGAGAAGACCCACTGGTTCCGGGTCTCGGTGTGGCGCGAGCAGGCCGAAGCCATGCGCGGGCTGACGAAGGGCACGGCCATCTACGTCGAAGGGGCGCTGAGCGACGAGAAGTGGACGGATCGGGAGGGCCACGAGCGCAAGGGCAAGACCATCGAAGCTCAGGTCGTGTACGCCATCGCGCCCTTCAGCGGTGCGGCCAGAACGCAGGGTCAACCGGCGAGAACGCAGGGGCAACCGGCGAGCACCACCCCCCGCCCGGCCCCGAGTCGCGCGCCGCGGGCTGCGACCCACGAGCGTGCCCCGACGCCCCAGGTGGGCGGCGCGGACCTCCCGCCCGAAGAAGCCGACCTGCCTTTCTAAGCCTTCCCGACATCTCGAGGGGAGCGTGGCCACACCGGCTGCGCTCCCCTTTCTTCATAGGACGGGGCTCGGCACAACCCTCGCCCGGGAAGGCCCCGGGCACCCCCGGAGGCATGAAGATCCTTCCCACCCTGACCGCGTTCGTCCTCCTGCTTCTGCTTGCTGGCACCGCCGCCTGGGCCCTGAGCCCGAGCGACGTGAAGGTTGCCGGCGAGGTGTACGCCTACGACGCCCTGGTGCCGAAGCGCACGCTCGTCGCGCTTCCGTCCGGCGAACTCACCCTCAGCCTGTGCCCTGCCGCCGAGGTCCAGCGCCTCAACCGCCTGACCGTAGGACGCTGCATCGTTTCCCCTGCGACCATCGGGGACGGCACCGCACTGGTCAAGTCGGTGCGGCCCGCCTACCGCGCGCAGGTGCAGGCAGCCATGACCCGCTCCATCACCTACAGCGCGGTCGACCTCCGGGGCGGCCTGGTCGTGCAGTGATGCCCTCGCCCGGTCAGGACACCGGGCAACCCAGAGCGCATCTCCGAGAGACAGAGGTGCGACCATGAAGTAGAGCAACGAACCTTTCCGGCGGGATCGGGGAGGAGGAACCGGCGCGCAAGCGTACGGACCTCCTCCCCTTTTTTTTCTCCCCTCCACCCCGAGTGCCCCCGGAGAATCCCTCGCCGCTGCGCGGCACCCCCGGAAGCATGAACGCGAAGCTCACCGTGGACGGCACGAGCACCAATGGCATGATCAGCGGCTGCGTGATCCGGGTCGAAGACCACACCAGACCCCAGGCGAAGGTGGCCGGCAGACTCCAGGTCATCGTCACCATCGCCGGCGAAACGTTGCGCAACGGCACGCCTCTGATCTTCTTCGAGCAGGTCCGCCTTCAGGGCAAAGTCGCCGAGAACGCCCTGACCCTTCAGCGGGGCGAGTGCGTGCTCTTCGATCAAGCCTCAATCGAGCAACTCATCTGGAATGACCCGCACACCCAAGCACCCCGGGCCAAGCTCATCGTGCGTGCGAGCGCGTTCACCCGTATCAAGAACAACCGCACCCGCCTGCAGGGCAACGACCTCATCATGGAATACGCTGCGAACGCCTTCACCCTGAACGTGCGCATCGCCAAGTTGCCCCTCAGCCGGGAGACCCGTGCGGGTCGGGTCACCGAGGTCACGCTCGCGGCCAACTTGCGCAACAGCAGTGAGCCGGACGATGACACCAAGCGGGTGCACTACTTCAAGGTCAACGCCTGGCGCGAGCTCGGCTTCCCCTTCGAGGACGCACCGACCGGCAAGCGCGTCATCTGCGAAGTCCTCATCAAGACCAACACGAACGACGACACGGGCGAACGGCGCTACTTCACCGAGCTCGAAGCCCGCACCGTCTCGGTGTTCGCCTGATGCGGTCCTTCCTCGACCGGCTGTTCGGCCGCCCGTCCACGCCTCGACCCTTCGCGCCCTTCCAGATAGAGCAACTGCTTCCCGGCGAGGATCGTCCGAGCGCCGTGCTCACCTTCCACCCCACCACCGGATACGCCGTCCACCTCACCCGCTGGCCGCAGCGTGCCAAGCGCAGTACCGGCGAGCCTTTGCCCCGCCACACTGGTCTAGCAGCGGACGCGGCGTTCGTGGTCTTCGCCGAGCTCGGCGCCACCCCAGTGGCCATCACCGCCGCCCGGCTCGGTCGCACCGCCCAGATCCTCACCGTGCTCCCCCCGCAGTTCCAACTCGGCACGTGCACCGGCATCGTGACCCTCACCCCCGACCACTACCCGAACGCGGGCGCCTTCCTCCAGGACGTCGCCCGACTCAAACAGCAGTGCCCCCCAGGGTTCCGCTTCCTCTTGCTCGGGAAGTCCGGCGAGCACACCGTCCCCTGGGAGCGCGCCTTCGAGCACCTGTACTGGGGGCCGGCCATCATCCAGGCCCTGCCCCTGCTCAACCGGCGCGCCCAGGGGAACTGAGACAACCAGAATCCCCCCCACCCTGGAAGGACGGGTACTGCGCACAGTCCCGGAAAGGAGACCCTCGCCCGGTCACAGCACCGGGCACCCCCCGACCTATGACCAACCTCCACCGCATCCTCTCCCTCCTCCAGCGCCTCCACCAGGTCCTCTCCCTCTTCTGCACCCCCGCCTTCCACGTCGAGCAGCTGCTCACGGGCGAAGACCGACGCACCCTGCACCTCACCTTCACGCCCGCGGACGGCTTCTCGGTGTACGCCACCCACTGGGTCCAGGACGAGGGCGGCCCCTTCGTCGACACCGATAACTACGAGACCCCCCGGCACCTCAGAGAAGCCCTCGACCTCTTCCGGCGAATGGGCGCGGGCGAAGCGGCCTGGCAGGCCGCCAAGGCCGGCCGCGGTGGGCAGTTTCTCGCCAACAACTCTGCCGTGCTGCTCATGAACACCTCTTACGGCGAGAGGGCACTGAACCTGCACTGCTATTCCACGATGCAGGCCTTCCTCGCCGACTTCACCCGCCTGGACGACCAGCGTGCCCCTGACCAACCCCGCAGCATCATCGGCTACTCCGGGGAGCACGAGGTCGCCTGGCAGGCCGTCTTCGATGCCCTGCCCTGGGGCCCCGTCGCCCGCCGGCAGGTTCACGCGCTCACCGGCCTCTGACCCGGCCTCTGACCCGCCCACTTCGCCGCTCACTCTGCCAGGGGATGCCCACCACTCGGGTCATCCCCCCTTTTTTTGTCGGGGGACGGTTCAGGGCAACCCTCGCCCGGAACGGCGCCGGGCAGCCCACAATGCGTCCATCCCAGTCCCTCTATGCTGGAGATGGTAAGGAGGCGATGATGACGACTATTCCTGGCAGTAAACCCATCATGCTGGTCAACGGCGTCCCGATCTACCCGCAGGAAGAACGCACGACCCCCGTCACGGAAGCCGAAGTGGAGCAGCTGGCCCTGACCCTGACTGGCAGTGCCCAGAGCGCCCACGCCTGGATGGACCGGCCGAACGTGACGCTTCGTGGACAGACCCCCCGGGAAGCCGTGCGTGCCGGTCAAGGGCAGAGAGCGGTCGGCATTCTCCAGGCCTTCTGATGTCTCTGGCAGGTCAAGCACTCCGGGCGGCCATCGAGGCCGCCCCTTTTATTGGCAACCATGTGGCTCAGTACCGCGCGACTGCCCTGGCCTACTTCCGCACCCTGGAAAGTACCGTAGGCGCTTGGGGCGCCGATAACCGGTTCACGCCGGCGGGGCTCTCCCGGGCGCTCTACACAGCCGATGGTATGGATCTTGCCCTCCGTGAGGCCACCCAGAGCTTCCAGGCCGAATTCCATCAGCCGGAAATGCCGGCCCACGCGGTCTACCCCGTCCACATTCGAGCGACCCGCGTCCTGGATCTCACCGACCCTGGCATTCGGGCGCTGCTCGGCGTGAGTCTCATGACCTTGACCGGCGACTGGCGTGGCGCCACGCTCCTCAACAGCCGGGTTCCCCAGGAGCGCGTGGAAACGCACGAGATCGGGGCGGCCGCCTTCGAACTGGGGCTCCAGGGCATCCGTTACCCCAGCGCCTTCGATGCCGCGCGCGCGAACACCGTGTTCTTCACTGAACACCTCCCCACCCCGCCCGAGGCCATCCTGCCTGAGATCGTGCAACAGGCCCGCGCGCTTCTTCCCACGGAAGCCTGACCTCGTCTCTGCACGGAGCAGCACCCGACCTCGGGGCTGCTCCTTGATTCGTGCGGCAGGCCCGCTGGGCAACCCTCGCCCGGAACGGCGCCGGGCACCCCCGGAAGCATGAACGCGCTCCAGAACGGGCCGGCCAACCAGAATCCCCCCCACGCTGAACGTATGCCCTACAGCGTGACTCTCCCCGACGACATCGAGGTCTGCCCCTTCACTCCCACCGAGTTCTTCAAGAAGGAGTGCCGCCTCAGCCGCGTGGATGCCGACGGCCACCTCCACCTGGCCCTGCTGAAGAAAGGCAAGCGCCAGGCGGTCCGAGGGAGCCGGATACTCGCCCTGGAGGACGCCCACTGTGCCCTCCGGACCGGCTGGTCCCTGCACATCATTCGCCTGCACGTGGGCGAGCATCGGGACTACCTGGTCCGCAGCGTCGAGCCCATTGTGTTTGAAGACGACTCCGAGCGTCTCAGTGCACAGCTGCGGCTGGCGGATGAGGAGGGCACCTACCAGGACGCCATCGCCCCGTTCCTGGCCGGCCTGGGCCGGTCGCTCGAAGCCTACTTCGGGGGAGAGTGAACATGCAGGACCTCGACACGCCTACCCTCCTCTCCGGCACCTTCGCCACCGCCATCGACGCCAGCGGGCAGGCGTGGCCCGTCACCTACCAGACCTTGACCAACGGCGGCTCCGGCAATGGCGTCCTGGTCTGCGCCGACCAGGGACGCGGGACCCACCTCCCCCGCATTCTCACGCTCGGCCCCGTCCACTGGAAACAGGCCGCCGGCGGCCCCACGCTCGGCTACTGGCAGTTCCACGTCGAGAGCTACACCATCTACCGCCCCCTCCTGCGCGGTGACCCGATCTGGGGCAGTAACGGCCAGCGCGAAGCCATCGAACTGCGCGTGCCCCTCGGCGCCCTCCAACCCCTGGAGTGAGGCCCCCTCGCCCGGCAGAACACCGGGCAGTCCCGAGGCATGAGTCCACCTCTCGATACGTGCGTCACGTGCAACGCCGCTCTCGACGACACAGGCGAGTGCGGCGACTGCCTCGAAACCGCCGACTTCACCGACCTCGAAGCGCACCTGGACGCCCTGCTCCGCCCGTCACCTTCCCCGCTCACGCCCAGAGGAGGCTGAACATGCCCACCTGGATTCGCCCGCCCAATCGCAAGATCGTGCAGGGCCGCACCGAGCACGATCCTGGCGCCATCAAGTGCAGCTGCGGGCACAAGGTCGAACTCACGCAGAACTGGCAGGGTACGGCGTGCTCCTGCGGCAACGAGTACGGCAGTGAAGGCGAACTCTTCCGCGCCAACTGGCGTGAGTTCTGCCTGGAAACCGGCGAGATCACCGAAGATGACCTCCTGCGCCCCTGACCCCCATCTGCCCCAGGTGGCGGCCTACCTCATCCAGGTCCACCGCGAAGCTACGGGCCAACCCCTGCCACCCGAGACGGCCTGCGCTTACGGAGCAGACCTGTTGCTGCGCCTCGCCGTGCTGTGCGAGACCGTGCAGCACCGGTCGGGCACGCCCATCACGCTCGTGGACCGGCCGGGCGCTCTGCCTGAACTCCTGGCGGGCAAATCCGCACCGGGAGTGCACGCGACCACGCCCCTGGATCATCTCATCCGGAACCTGCTCCTCCAGGAAGTAGACGCGCCCACGGTGGGACTCACCCGGCGGTGGCGGGTCTTCCTGGCGGGTCTGGGGAAGCGGGACGTCTGTGCCCTGATCGAGGACAGCGGCCTCACCGAGTTCCTGCTCATGCAGGTGTGGTTTCGGGTCCGGACGTCCGCGTTCCTCCAGCAGGGTCTGGAGATGGTGGCCGCCCAGCGCGCTGCGGCTCAAGCGGTGGCCGAGGCCTTCGACGTGACCATCGTCACCCAGGGCCACAGTCATCAGCGCACGCGCACGCCCTGCTCCCGTTCTCCCTTGAACTAAAGCCCAGCCTGGCTGCATCTCTGCCCCCGCCCTGCCTCGGGCGTGGGTAGAGTGCACCATGCCCCGAGCCACCGTTCAGCCCCAGCCCTTCCTCGGAGGCCTTGTCATGCCCACTCAACTCCATACGATGCAACTCGCCGACGAGGCCCTGCGCAACACGGCCACTGCTGAGCCTCTCGAAGAGCACTACGACGCCGAGACCGGGGAATATCGCCGGCAGGGGCACGGGATCGTTCAGAACCTCATCGGCGAGGTCATCGAGACCTCCTACCGCGACCAGAAGACCCCGGAAGCCGCTCGGGCGAACACCATCCAGTGGTTACGTGACATGGCGGCTGAGCTGCAGACCGTCGCGGACGCCCTCGACCGCACCCCCTGAATCTCACCCGTCCAGGCCCATCCCACCCGGGGTGGGCCTGTTTGCCTGCCCTCGCCCGGCAGGGCACCGGGCAGCCCCCGAGGCATGACCCGTCTGTTGTTGACCCTGCTGGCCCTCCTGACCAGCTGCGCCCCAGCGCTCCCTGTGTTCGTCACGGCCCGGAGTACCTCGACCTCCCCCAGGATCGTGTACGCCGTCGTGCCCCAGGAGACCCTGCCGCCAGGGATGACTGGAGCGAGTCGGACGTTCGGCGGCGTGTGCTTCGTGCAGATCCAGGCAGGCAGCGAGAACGCCTTGACGATCGCGCACGAGGTTGGGCACTGCCTGGACGGCGGCCGCAGTCAGGCGTTCGGCGAGGCGGGTTGCGTCATCCGGCCCTACGCGTGCGAGTCGGCGGAAGGCTTTGCGGACACCTATGCCCTGCTCTACCTGGAGCGCTACGGCCAACGCCTCGACGTCTTGGGGTGGCCCGGCGCAGGTGAGACGACCGACCCCCTGCCCTATCCGGACGAAGTGACGCCCGAGCGGCTCACCACGCTGCTCGCCCGGCTCGGCACCCGGCGTTGAAGCCGGCAGGCGTGGGGCGGGACCGGGGGCGGCGAGAGCTGGCCTCCGGTGCCTCGCGCCCTGCGGGCGCGGGCGCGGCCCCCCTGCGGGCCGCACCCTCTCCACGCCAGACCCGCACCGTGCGCCAGTGGGGCGGTCCCCCGCGGTCCGCAAGCGGCCCGCTGCCTGACCTTCAGACTCCTATCAGCACCTGCCGCCCCCCTTCCCCTACACTTCGGACACGACGAGGAGGATGTATGAGCCCATTCGATTTCAAAGCCTACGTGCAGCAGGGCACCTTCGATCAGAAGGCCCGGCAAGGCGTCAGACAGGCGACCACCCACGCTGAACAGCACGGCCTTCCTGTCGACGGCTATACCAACACGGGGCACGCTCATCCCACCCAGCAGGCCGTTCCCCCTGAACAGCCGTCCAAACCACAAAAAAGCGCATGACGAGCACGAACACCACTGGGGCTGAACAGCCCCAGCTTTTTATGTTCGCTGGCCCCAACGGGTCAGGGAAATCCACCATCACGACCCCCATGCTGGCCGATCTCCCTGGGGAGTACATCAACGCCGACGACATCGCCCGCGCCTGGAGAGACGAGATTCCAGATCCCCTGGAGCGCAATCGTCAGGCCGCGCGTCTGGCCGATCGGCAACGGCAGCTCGCCTTACGCGAGGGTCGATCCCTGGTCTTCGAAACCGTCATGAGTACGCCGGAAAAAGTCGCCCTGCTCACCCAGGCCAAGGCCCTTGGCTATCAGACCACGTTGATTTTCGTCACCACCTCCGATGCGGCCTTCAACGTCCGCCGCGTCCAGCAACGGGTCATCCTTGGGGGGCACGATGTCGAACCGGACACAATTCGGCGACGGTACGAAGGCGCGATGACGCTGCTCGCCGCCGCCGTCGAACATGCCGACCAGGCCGTCGTCATCGACAACTCTGGGACGGAACCACAGCGGGTGGCTCAGAAGTTCGACGAGCAGCTTGAACTTCTTGCGCCCATCCCCGCCTGGGTCACGCAGCGACTGGATCAGCCCTGGGCTGCCCGGCAGGCCTCGCGACGAACGCTTCAGGAGCTTGCCGGCACCCCTCGCTTGCCCACCGCAGATGCGCGGGAGGGCCAACAGTATTCCGGCGTCCTTGTGGGGCGTACGGCGTGGCATCTGCTGCAACGCACGGCGCAAGGCCTCGTCCTTCATGACCTCAGTCTGTGCCTTGTGCCTCCTGTTGAGGAGGGGGAGCCGCTGACCCTGCGGTATCACTACGAGCGCGGGAAGCTCAGTCGTACCCCTTGAGGTCCCTGAACGGGGAGGCTGGCCTCATCGCTGGCTCCCAGTCCCCTCGCCCGGAACGGCACCGGACAGTCCCCAAAGCATGCTGCCCCTCGACCCGCGCCCCAACTTCCCCGTGCTCGGCCGCATCACCTACACCCACGAACTGCCCGCAGATCGGCGGCCCCCCAGCCGCTCTGGTGGCGCCGTGACCCCCCGGATCGGCCGGATTCGTTTGGCGAATGTCAAGACCCTCCATCTGGAGGCCGGCGAGCAGGCCATCTACATCGGCCGGGGCCGGGCGCCGAATGACATGGAGCACGCGCACCTGGGCAACCCCTTCCGGGTGAGCGACGGGTACGCCCAGGGCGAGGCGGCGGCCGCTTATCTGGACCACCTGCGCCGCCAGGTCAGAGCCCACGGGCCGGAACGGGCGACCATCCTCGATCTCGCCCGGCGCCTCGCAGAGGGGGACCGGCTCGTCATCTGCTGCTGGTGCTCCCCCGACCCCTGCCACGGCGAACACGTCCTGGCCGCGATTCAAGGCTACGCCAGGCAACGCGGCTGGACGGGACACTGACCGATCGGGGGGTCAGCGCGACCTGCTGCACGGCAAAAAGAATCCGGAAGGAGTCAGGATTCGAGTGGCCCCGGAGGGAGTGGGGCCGGGGTCGGTGCGAGGCCCTCACTGCCCCAGACAACCAGAACCGCCCACACCATGGAAGACGTATGACCCCTCCTTCTTCCGGCCCTTCTGTCTGCGCCTCACCCTAGGCACGGCCAGTGCTGAGCGGTTACGCTACTGGGGCTTTCCATAGGGCAGGCAAAAGCCCCCACAGCGCGAACTCTTCTATTTCTCGTCGTTTATGCGTACTCGCGGCCTACGGGCATCCCCAGTCACGGTGCAGACAAGGGCTCTGTTGACCTGTTCAGCCCCAGGAAGCGAGACCACCTTAAATTTCACCGTAGAGCCGGACTGCTCAAAGCCTCGCACTTCGATCAGTTCCACCTGCTGAACCAGTCGTTCAGCACGGCCTTGGCAGAGATCTCGCACTTGGCTCTCAGGAATCCCACGCGGCGACAAGTAGACCGCAGCACCAAAGGCGATCAGGGCGAAAGCTACTCCGCAGCTGATGTTGGCCCGCAATGGGGACACTGCGGGTTTTGCTTTTGCCGTCATGCTTTCACCTTACGTGCTCTCTCCGACAGGAGTTCCTGTGCGGATGGGAGGAGTTGATGACGCTATGGGCGATCACCACTCACCTCGAGATCAAAAGTCCTGCTGAGTGGTGATCGCCAGGTAACGCGGCTGGACGGGACGCTGACCGATCGGGGGGTCAGCGCGACCGCCTGCACGGCAAAAAGAATCCGGAAGGAGTCAGGATTCGAGTGGCCCCGGAGGGAGTGGGGCCGGGGTCGGTGCGAGGCTCTCACTGCCCCGGACAACCAGAACCGCCCACACCATGGAAGAGGTATGACCCCTTCCCTCCTCCGGCCCTTCTGTCTCCTCCTCACCCTCGGCACGGCCAGCGCCAGTTCTGGGACCGACTTCGCCCGCCAGGTCCTGGACACCCCCGAAGTCCAGCTCGCCCGCACGCTCGGCCTGAACTCGCTCACCCCCAACGGCACCGCCCTCACCGGCACCCGTACGGGCGTTGCTGCTCAGGCCACTGCCCCGCTCACCCTCCAACGCGTGCAACAGCAGTTGAAGACCACCGGGTTTCCCAACACCGCCAGCCTCCAGAGCCTGAACGTCATCACCGTGCCCTACACCGCCCAGCAGATCGCCACCTACGCCGGCCGGGCCGTCGACCTTCTCGACGATCAGCGCTGGACCTACACCATCCACGCGGACTTCCAGCGTGCTCAGGTCGTCGTCAACCTCGACAAGACCCACCACGCTGCCCTGCGCGCCCTGCTCGGCGACCGCATCCCTGAAGCCGCCCTCCGACTCGGCCAGGCCCCCCAGCTCCGGCCCGTCTCCGGAGACGGCAGCGCCACCACCAGCCAGTACATCCAGGACCGCAACCGTCCTTACGGCGCCGGCGCCCGCATCATCTCCGGCAGCCTCGAGTGTTCTGCGGGCTGGTTCGGCCGCACTCCACAGGGCGAGATCATGCTCGTCACGGCCGCCCACTGCGTCGACCCCCGCAAGACCACCCAGTTCTTCCAGACCCAGGACTTCATCGGGACCACGAGCACCACGCACCGTCGGGGCATCGACGCCATCGCCATCCGCTTGAACAACCTCAACTACAACCCCAACGTCCTGTACGCGGATGACTGGAACGGGCACATCCTCAAGCGTCTCCCCCAGAACGGCCCGGCCAACAGTTTCACGGGTGCCCAGAAGATCACGCTCGCCGGCGCCACGAGTTACCGCCGGGAATGGCAGTGGTTCTCGCACTTCAACCGCATCGCCGTCCAGCGCCAGGTGGTCGAGACCCCCTCCGGCTTCACGGTCGACGCGACCGAATATTGCATCGTGGCCTCCTACGCCCAGGCGGGCAGCCCGAATCAGGTCAACCGCCAGCCCCAGGGTGGGGATAGCGGCGGCATTCTCCTGAACGAACGCAACGAGGTCCTCGGGCACATCAGCGTCGTCGGTACCTTCGACCCCTCCCTGCCGACCAGCGCCTGGGAAAAAGCCTATTGCTTTGTGCCGTGGACGGACACCCAACAGCAGACCGGGCTCTTCCCCCTCAACAGCCCTGGCAACTGAACTGAACACCCTGAGCCGCCCCCCTTCCACCCTTCTTTTCTCTCAGGAGTCCACCATGCGCCAGTCCCTGTCCCTCTGCCTGATCACCACCCTCCTCCTCAGCGCCTGCAGCCAGCAGCAGCAGTCCCCCGCCCGCACCTCCCGCGCAGCCACCCCCGCTGAGATCGCCCAGCAGCTCCAGGCCTACGCCGACACCTCCGCGGCCCTCGTCGCCGGCGTGCAGGCCGCCCTTCAGCCCGGCACCACCAGCCAGAGCCTCAAGGCCCTCGACCTCAGCAGCAGCAACCGCGCCAAGCTCGAAAGTCTCCGTCAGCAGGCCCTCGAGCGCTTCCCCAACCTCATCGACCAGCCGGCCTGGCTCGCCGAGAGTAGCCAGCTCATCGGCTTGAATGAAGCGGGCAGCGTGACGAGCAACCTCGACGGCCTGTTCGTCATCGCCACGGTCGCGCAGGACGACCCGCAGAAGACCGCCTGGGTGGCGACCGTCACCGTGGACGTGACCGGCCAGCAGATCGAGAACATCCGCCTGAACACCAACCTCGGTGGCGGGTACTTCCCTCCGGCTTACCGGTATGTCGGCGAGGACGGCAAGCTGCCCTATATCCGCCGTACCTACACGCCTGCAGGCGGGCCGAGCACGATGCCCGTCGAGACGGTCAGCGCAATGAGCGTACCGAGCGAGGAAGCGTCTCAGGTCATTGTCTACAGCCAGGCCGGTGAACGCCTCCGCTGACCGGCGCACCCTCGGGGTCTGGGGCCTGGGGGTGGTCATCGCCCTGCTGGCCTTCAGCCCCTGGCCTCTCTTGTGCGTGCTGCCCCTGCTCGCCGCCCCAGGGTTGCTCCGGGGCCTTTCACCCCTCCAGAGCACTCTGGCGTTGACGGGCCTGCACGCGCCCCTGATGGTCGGGGTGTACGCGACCGCCCTTCCCCTGCTCCCCGCAGGCCTGCTGGGGATCGGACTCGTGATCATCGCCCCGGTGGTGCTGCACCTCCTGTTCGCCTTCCCGATCGCGTGGCTCTTGCAGGGCAGCCGGAATCCCTGGCGGTGGGCGCTCGCCGCGATTGCCCTCGACCAGCTGCTCATGCTGCCCATGCTGGGGCTCCTGGGGGACCCAGCCACACCGAGCGTCTTCATGACGGCCCCCATGTGGCTCCTCGGGCCGGGAACCGGAACGATGCTCCTCCTCCTGACCGGTGCAGCACTCGTGGCCGCCCCACGCTGGGCCCTCCTGCCCCTGGCCGTTTTGGGGCTGGCCTGGGCATGGAGACCCAACTCGCCCACCTCTCCGATTCTGGTGGCCGCTGCCCAACGGGGCGATACACGAGTCCGGGAGATCAGCGACATGCTGCCAACACTCGCGCGGTCCGAGGAAGCCCAGTGGCTCCCCCTGATCCAGGACGTTGACGCGGCCCTCGTCATCCTCCCGGAAAACGCGACGGCCGTCCGGCAAACCCTCGCTCAGGTGCACCGACCCTTTCCACCGAACGTCCTTTACGGGGGCGTCTCCTACACCGCACTCGCCGCTTACAACAGTGTCCTCGCGGGTGGCCGAGTCCTGCGCAGCAAACGGGAGCTGGTCCCCCTCACCGAACGCCCCTGGTTGACCGCCGACCAGAACCCACTTCGTCCTGTACAGCTCGCCGGGCACCAGTTGGGTGTCCTGATCTGTGTCGAAGGCCTATTCGCCCCTGCTGCCGCTCAACTCGCCCGGCAAGGCGCGGAGATCCTCGTCGTTCCCGCCTCCACCAAGGCCTTCCACGCCGCGCGCTTTCAGGACATCGCGGCACGTGCGGCCGCCAGCAGTGCCGGACTGCCGCTCGTGCTCGCCTCTGAAGCCGGGGGCAGCGTCATCGTCGACCCGCACGGCCACGTCCTGAGCCGGGCCGCCTGGGGACAGCCGCAAGTCATCCGCGCGCCAATCTCCCCTGGCCGTCCCACCCTCTATGCCTGGACCGCCCCCGCCTGGCCGGTCGTCCTGTCCATCCTCCTGCTCGTTCTCGCACGGCCACACCTTTCCGGAAGAAGTCAGCGCTCGAGGGCCCCTGGAAACAGCGCCGCCCGGAACAGTGCGAGGTCCGCCCTGCCGGGTGGACAACCAGAACCGGCCGCACGCTGAGGACATGACCCCCCACGTCATCACCCTCCCCGCTCACGCGGGACTGGACCCACCCCATGACCCTCTTCCTTCCCCCTCCCCCCCAGATGCCTCTGGACAGTGCCGATCCCACCGACTTCTGGACCCGCCTCGCCGAACGCACCACCCAGTACCCCTTCCTCGGCTCTCGGCTCCTGCCCCATGACCAGACCCGCCTCGGCTTGACCCCGGAAAGATTCGCGCAGCTGCGCCTCTGTCTGATCCCCCGGACGAAGGACGAGCGTCACGCCCTCGAGCAGCACTTCCACCTGCCTCCCGACAGTCTTCAGGAGAAAGGGAATTGAATCATGACCCTCACGGCCACCCTCATCGATTCCTCCGCCCACCTCGACCTCATTCGGCGCACGCCCCGCCGGCTCCTCTGGGGCGTCTTCGCCGCCTACGGCCTCACGGCCCTGATCACTGCCCTCGTGCAGTCCGGGGGGTTGGCCCCGAACCTCCGCCTCGGCCTGCTTACCCTCTCGACGCTCTCCGGTCTGCTCGCGGGGGCGCTGGTGCTGGGTCTCTATCCCCTGGTGTTCACCTTCCTGAGCCGCAAGCTCGGCGGGGTCGGCGAGGAGAGCGACGTGCCCCAGATCCGCAGCGTCACGGCGCTGGCCATGATCCCCACGCTCATCACGACGCTGCTCGCGGCCGTGAGCGGCTTCGGGCCCATCACGCTGCTGGGCGGCCTGCTGAGCACGGTGGTCTTCATCTACGCCCTGAGTCTGGCCAATGGGACGGACATGCTCGCGGCCATGAAGCACACCTTCCTGATCTGGGGCGTGCTGCTGGGGCTGCTCATCCTGCTGAACATCGTCATCAAGGCGGGCAGCTGACCCGCGAACGACCCCCTACCCCCCCTAGATAGAACTGGGCGCTCTGTTCTACCTAGGGGGTCGCCTTGCCCCGAGGTCCAACCATGGTTCCCACACCCACCACCGATCTGCCGACGCTGCAGTGCCAGGGGTCGAAGATCCAGACCGAACGCCAGGCGCAGCTGCGCCAGCGACTGATCACGCTGACCACCCAGGCGCTGCTGAACTACGAGCAGCAGACGGGCCGCGCCGGCGCCACGGGACAGGCCGTGCAGTACCGCCGGTACAGTGACGAGACGCCGCGCCGCCTCCTGTCCCCCCGCTGGGAGGTCCTGATCGAGGATGCCACCGGGCTCCAGCTCATCGCCGAAGTCCCCGATGGAGACCCGCGATCGCTGACCTTCCTCGACCCGGTCACGCGCGAGGAGCTCTATCTCAGCGAACCGGAGGCCCTGAGTCTGCACGCCCTCAAGGACAAGCAGGGCTTCCACCTCAAAGGGGTCGCCCAGACGCAACTCGTGTACGGCCCGCGGTTCGGGCTCAGCGATCGGGTCGCGCGCGCACTTCAGAGCCGGCAGGTATGGCTGGCCCCTGCGCTGCTCGTCGCGCTGCTTGCCATGAACAATGCCCTGACCTTTTCTGGGACAGTCCTGGCACAGCACGTTCTCCTCGTGTGCACCACGTTCCTGGGGGTCATCGTGCCGCCTCTGATGCTGGGGTGGGGCTTTCGGCCCCAGCGCCAGCAGCTCGAGGGCTTCAGCCGCACCCTCTTGAGACGATTCCAGGGACAGCCCACGCCGACTCTGCCTGCCCTCGTGAACCGGCAACTCCTGGGGGGGCTCGTGTTCCTTGCTCTGATCCTCTCGGGCTCACACCACCTGCTTGCGGGGAGTCTCGTGCAGGCCCTCAGCCTCTTCGTGGCCTGGCTGCTCATCCGCTTCTTCCACCTGCAGGCCGAGCAGCAGGGTCGAGGCCTCGCCGAGGACCTTCAGCTTCTTCCAATGGTCACGCCAGAATCTTCCGCCCTGTACCCACTGAGTCTGACGACGGAAGAGCGTCTGGAGTTGCTCCCGAAAATTGCCCAACTCCAAACCCGGGCAGAAGAAGCCCAGGAACAAGTGGGCACCTCCGGTCTGGGCGAGCCGCAGTACCGCGCCCTGAGTGCCGTGCAGCGGGACTGGCCAGAATCGGTCGCTTTAATCGCAACCCTGCCCCCACAGCATCAGGCGGAGGAAGCCGTGAAACACCTGGACCTGCTTCTCGACATCACCCCGCCGCCTGCCCCCAGTTCTGCTGTCCTGAACCCGGCACTGGCGGCCCACCTGAGCTACCTCCAGGAGCTCAGCCGAGACCGGGCACACCGCCCACGGAAGTCGTCATGAAGCTCACCCTGACGGCCGTCGACAGTCTCAGTCGCCCAGTCACCGTCCTGTCTTTGCCAGACCAGCTCGCCCCGGAGGGGGTGACGCAGGCGATCGAGGACGCGATCCACCAGGATCAAGGGGGTAGGGTGCTGTGCTGGCAGTGCACCTCCACCGTCGGTGAGACCTCGGGAGCAGGCGAGTACAGGGCGGTCGACGAACAGGGACTGGTCTGGTTCGACGACAGCCCCATCGGTCTCCTGCGCGCCGAGCTCGCGCAGGCACAAGCCCGAATCACCGAGCTCGAGGCCCAACTCACCTTGAGGGGCACGATGACGCACAGTCCTGAAACTGCAGCACCTTCCGTCATCCTGGGCAACGGGCAACCCAAGCCTGCAGGCACCTGGGATTGGTACGGTGCCTATGACCCGGCCCACCCCCGTCCTGCGGGCACGGCCCTCTTCAGCGTTGGCGTCTTCCAGTGGCTCCCCAAGACGGGCCAGGGGGTCAAGCGTGGCAAGAGTGTGGCCCGCTTCTCAGGCTTCAGTGGGCAGCCCCAGATCGTCTACGACCAGGCGCGGGCCTGGATCACCGAACGCACGAAGAACCCTTCAGGTCCGGTCCCTTCAAGACCCATGGTCTCTGTGGATCACTTTCGGGAAGCGCTCACCCTTGAAGCCATCAGGGCCGCAGGGGCCGCCTCGGCCAACCAGAACCGAGGGGATCATTGAAGCATGTTGGAACTCGCCAATCTGATGCAACCCCTGGCCGTGTTACAGGAGGCCCACCCCGAGCATCGAGCCGTCCTGCTGCCGGCCGTCCTCGCGTCCGCCTTCGCCCTGGACACGGCGGCTCCACTCCTCACTGCCGGTCATGCGGACCCGCTCTGGCCCCTGCTCCTCAAGCTCTGGACCCCGGAGACCCATCAAGCCCGGCGGCGTGGCCGCCGCCCTGCGCCACGCCGGACCTCCCCCCATCCCTTTCCCCTCCACTTCCCCCTGCATGTTCTAGTGGAGCGTCAACTTTGGTCTGCTAATGAGTTTTGTTGACTATAGGTCCACTGGATGGCCTGCTCAATCACAGGCAGCAAAGTGTTTCGAGCCATCACAGAGCACTGGAAAGCAGGGAGCGACCAGTCACCTTTGCGAATCACACGCACCTGGAACTCCCCTGCTTCCTGCTCATGACCGTACCAGCCGACATCTAGCAGAAAATCTCCCTGATACTCGACTTGAAGGAGGTCCTCCTTCCACCAAGCTTGATCATCGAGGTCACGCCAAGCCGCCTCTGCGTAGGTGATTTGCCCGCCTTGAAGGGAAATGGATCCAAGGGCTGTTTCGAGCCAGGTCATCAGTGCACCTTATCCCCGTGCAGCCCGGTTTACCGTAGGGCATGAAGTATGCCGTGCGTCTCGAACCTGAGCAGCAAGCGCTTCTCAAGGGTCTGCTCAATGCAGGTGTGGCACCCGCCCGGAAACTCACCCATGCTCGCATCCTGCTCAAAGCAGACCAGCATGGTCCGGCTCTCCGTGACCAGGAGATTGCCAGGCAGCTCGAAATATGCGCGCATACCGTATTCCGTGTCCGAAAGCGGTTCGTGGACTCCGGTCTGGATGCTGCGCTGAGTCACCTACATCCCCAGAACCTCAAGCCACACCTCTTGGATGAAAGTGCACAAGCACACCTGATTGCCTTGGCATGTACGAAAGAAAAGGGACAGCCTCGGCTGTCCCTGCGGTTGCTCGCCGACAAGATGGTGGAACTCGGGTACGCCGCGCACCTGAGCCACGAGACAGTCCGCAAAACACTTAAAAAAACGACCTCAAGCCGCATTTGAAAGAGCAGTGGGTGATTCCACCCACGCAGAATGGTGCCTTTGTTGCCGCCATGGAAGACGTCCTGGATCTGTACGCGGCGTCGTACGACGCCGCGTTTCCAGTGGTGTGTTTTGATGAGCGGCCGTGCCAGCTGGTGGCCGACGTGGTGCAGCCTGTCCCTCTTCGACCCGGTCAGCCATACCGCTTCGACTACGAGTACGAACGCAGAGGCAGTGCAAATCTGTTTGGTTACCTGGAACCCAAGCGCGGCTGGAGGTGGATGGAAGTAACCCTACGGCGGACCAAAGCGGATTTCGCGCGGTGCATGGAACGTCTGGTCCATGAGCTCTACCCGCACGCCGTCAAAATCCGGGTAGTGCTGGACAACCTGAGCACCCATACCAAGGGAGCGTTATACGAAACGTTTTCACCTGCTGTCGCCCACGAAATTGCGACTAAGCTGGAGTTTCACTACACGCCGAAACATGGCTCCTGGCTCAACGCGGTGGAAATCGAGTTTGCCGCTCTCGGAAAGCAGTGCCTGGACCGGCGCATCGCTTCGATGGAGGAACTGCACAAGGAAGTGCAGGCATGGGTAATCGAACGTAACCGCAAGGAACGTGGAGTGAACTGGACATTCTCGACCCCTTCCGCCAGACAGAAACTCGCCCGCCTCTATCCTGAAAACTTAGCAGACCAAAGTTGACGCTCCACTAGCAGGACTTTGTCAGTTCCCCTAAGCGCCTGAGTCTCTACCAGCTATGGGAGTGCCCTCGGCCGCCTGCAACCGCTCAATGATGCGAGAGCCAATCCCAATCAACACGTTGTGATGATTCTCGCAGAGCAACCATTCGAATTTCTTGTCCACGATGTAATACTCGAATGCAAACAGCTCCCCTAAGACGGCTTCAATGGTGCCGATACGTCCTTCAAATACCCAATAGTGTCCATCGCGTTTCCGTCGGGCCCAATCTTCGGTCAGCAACCACACGCGCTCATCGGGTGGGAGGAGTCGTGGCAGCCAGCGGTAGCCGTCGGGTTTATCAAGGTAAACGGCGTAATGTTCTCCTTTGAAGCCCTCCCACAACCATAGGCAATCTCGGCCCTGTACCCCATAGATGGTGAAGATCTCAAGGATTCGGCTGAGGACGGCGCTGTAACGGGTCGAGCGTACCGGGACCAGGTCCTCTGGAGGGAGCTGGAGAGCCTTCATGGCGGTGGCAATTTCAGCCCGCATGTCTCATACGGTAAGCCATGCTGGAAGTGACAAAGTGCTGCTAGGGATGAACAGCGTTGGCGTGGGGAGCCTCGTCGAACAGCACCTCCTCTTCCTCGAGGTCCCCACCTTTCTCCTGGGAGAAGTCGTCGATCACCCGGACGACTTCACGGCCGACCCGGTGCTGGCCCTCTCCGCTGGAGCGTATCGGCGCCGGGACCTGCCGGTGCCGGACCTGCTGCGCGCCTATGAAGGTCTGGCTCATCTGGGCATCGACCAGGGCGCCGCGTCGTATCTGTGTGGGTCTGTCCCTGCCCCCGAGCTGCTCGAGCTGATCACCTGGGTGTACCGCAAGCGCCACGTCCTGCGCAGTCCGGCCGCGGTGTTCTGGAGTCTGCTGAAGCAGCACAACCCGACCATCTACCAGCGCTTCCGCACAGGCAGCACGGCATAAAACCTTAGAATCCAGGCGCTGTGCGCGTTCCAAAAAAGAGGCTCTATGACTCAAATCACCGAAGCTGAAGGATCTCCCCTGACCCTGGGCAACGGGCAGCCCAAGCCTGCTGGAACCTGGGACTGGTACGGCGCATATGACCCGGCGCATCATCGCCATGCGCCCTCAGTGCTCTTCAGCATCGGGGTCTTTCAGTGGCTACCCAAGCAGGGTAAAGGGGTGAAGCGCGGCAAGAGCGTCGCCCGCTTCACCGGGCCCGTCAGTCACCCACAAGGCGTCTATATACAGGCCAGAACCTTCATTGCGCAGCAGGCCGCGACTGAGCCCCCGACCACGGGGCCTGCCCTACCCTTCGCCTATCCCCCCACTCTCCCTGAGATTCCAGTCGTCACTGGCGTCGAGCAGGCTTTCGGCACGATGAAGCATCTTCCCGCCATGACGGATGGTCCTCCGGATCTGGACGAACGTCACCCCGCCTACCGGTACGTCTGCGCGATGTTCAGTGGTCCGAGGAGCGTGCTGGACAGCTATCACCTGCATTGCCGGTATGAAATGGCACAGGAACAGGGCGAGGCGGTCATCACGCTCATCACCGCCCACCTCCAGAGCTACGGGCCCAAGCATGAGCACAAGATGCTGGGGTGCGCTGAGGGTGCCCCAATTGCGGTTCCAGCCGATTTGCAAATCTCAGCGTACCTCAGCCCGCCTGGAACAGGCGGGCAAATTCGTATGGGGTCCGGCCACCAAGCGAGGTGTGGGGCCGGAGGTCGTTGTAATCCTGGCGCCAGGCTGTGAGGATGAGGCGAGCCTGATCCAGGCTCTGGAACCAGTGGAGATTGAGGCACTCGTCCCGGACCCGACCATTGAAACTCTCGATGTAGGCGTTCTCCACAGGCTTTCCAGGCCGGATAAAGGTGTGCGTGATGCCGCGGTCGTGGGTCCAGAGATCCAGAGTCTTCCCTGCGAACTCCGGGCCGTTGTCAGTGGTGATCGCCTGGGGTGCGCCCCGGAAGCGAATGACCGCCTCGAGGCTGCGGACGACATCATGGCCTGTGATGGAGATGCCGACGTGCATCACCAAGCACTCCCGCGTGAAGTCGTCCACGACGTTCAGCACACGGAACCGCTGCCCGGAAGCCAGCTGATCAGCCATGAAGTCCAGACTCCACCGCTGATTGGGCGCAGAAACCTGCGGTTTCTGCTGACGCTCTCCAACGCTGAGCTTCCGGCGCTCCTTCTTCCGAACAGCCAGCCCTTCTGCCCGATAGATCCGGTATACACGTTTGTGATTCACGGTCTCACCTTCCCGACCCAGCATCAGGTGAATCCGCCGGTACCCGAACCGAGGCCGTTCCCGTGCCAGCACGCGGAGACGCTCAACCAGTTGCTGGTCCTTTTCCCTTTTAGGGCTGTTCCGTCTGTGCGTGTTCCGGGAGAAGCCCAGCACCCGGCAGGCCCGACGTTCACTGACCGTGAACGAGTCTCGCAAGAGGACCACCATCTGCTTCTTGAGGGGCGTTTGCGCCTGGGACGACGTCCCAGGCGTCACCACTTTCGCCCCACCACCTCTTTGAGCATGGCGTTGTCGAGTGACAGGTCCGCCACCAGCTTCTTGAGACGCTGATTTTCGGCTTCCAGCTGACGGAACTTGCGGGTCTCGTCTTTGGTCATGCCGCCGTACCTGGCTTTCCAGCGGTAGATCGTGGTCATCGCGACTCCATGGAGTCGCGTCAGGTCGCTGATCGGGGTTCCGGCTTCAAGCTGCCCGAGAATCTCCAAGATCTGTTGCTCCGTGTACCGTTTGCGTTTCATATTTCTCCCAGTCTGCTGCTCGATTTGCAATCAGACTGGCACCGGAAACAGGGGCAAGGTCAACTTCAACGTTCGCCCCGTCGGGAGTCCAGCGTGACGGAGCCATTCCCTGTGCGCACCGGACAGATCTGGCAAGACAACGATCCCCGACACCAGGAAGGCAGCCGGTGGGGCGCACGTTTCGTGCAGGTCTTCACGCTCGTGAACGGCTACGCCGAGTGCTATGCCGTGGACGCGGACGGAACACTCACTGAGCGGGATGACAAGCGGTACCGCAATGGAACGCCCAGGAAGATCCGCTTGGACCGCTTCCGACCCACCAGCACCGGGTACCGCCTGCACCGCGACACGGAACCGGACCCAGGCCACGATGTCCCGTAAAGAGGAGAACGCCAGGTCAGAAGAGAGTGTGCCACTCCGCCTTCAGACGTTCGTCGAGACGCTCTCCCTGGAGGTCTGCCTCATGCTGATCCAGGAACGTCAGGACACCGCTCAGACCGGCGAGCTTGGTCCCACGACCCGGCAGGTGCTCAGGGACTTCGTTCCCCGCTCACGTGCTCCTGAGCTGAAGGCCGGGGGCTGGGCGGGCACGCTGGTCGAGGCGGTGCTCTTCGACATCCTCAGGCGCACCCAGATTCTGCCCTCCCCTGGCCGTCCATCGCTCATCGGGCAACTGGCCGAGGTAAGAGCACTCGCCCAACATGTGGAACTCCAGGCCGCGCATCAGCGCGCACAGCAGCAGGACGAACAGCGCGCCCGACAGGCAGTGCAGCTCCTCGTGCAGGCTGCGCTGAACCTTCCCGATCTGAACTGGCCATGAGTGGGTGGATCGGTGAGCTCAACCCCTGTGCCCGACCAGCCCAGCAATTCATGGAGCTCTTCTAGTGGAGCGAGTCGGAAGACCTTAAATAGTTTTCGATGCGTCCCCGCTCCGTGCTGTTTATGGCTCCGGTGGTCGCCGTCCGTTCACACGCATGATTCGGTCCAACAGGCGCGGCCTGGCTTGTGCCACAGCATCCATCAAGGGCTGCCCGAACACACAGAGGCTCCGTTCCCACGGATGGCCTAGCGTGCCCCAGCGCCAATCATCGGCCAGTGTGATGGCATAGTCCCCGTCAGGGAGAAGGAACCCTTCCCAGGGGACTCGGCGTCCTAAGGCATCTGGCGCAGGCTCTTCCAGCAGGTGGGGGTTGTACCGGCAGCAGGTGTGCTGCCAGTCGAGGCCATACACCCACTCGTCCGGCCGTGCACAGGCACGGATGTGCCCCTTCATCAACACGAAAAACTCGTCGACAGCCGCGTCGTCCTCTGTAGTGGAGAAGGCATAGGTGACGGAGGGCACAGGCTCACGAAAGCCGGGCCAGTCCCAAGGTGACATGCTGGGCGTGAAGTCAAACGCCAGATTGATGTCGTTCCATACCTGCGAGTACTCCGGCTTTTTGATTTCCCACCATGCAGGCTGGTCTGGCATCTGTACTTACCTTTCTGGCGTGGGCGCGAATCGTGTGACTAGGACCTGCTGGCTTTTCCGGGCCAAGGCGGTGTCTTGCGACAATGCAGCGCGTTGCAGGAGTGCCCTTGGGCAATCGCGCCGCAAGATCACCTCGAACAGCATGGCGCGCCCCATAGCCTGATCGGAATCCGAACGACCTAGAGCCCACAGGCAGTCAAACTGCGTTGAGGTCAGGGTTCTGTTCGCGTGCAGGAACTGCTTGAACGCCGACCACCGGTAGTGCTCTAGATTGACGTCTGTTCCGTCTGCCCACCGAGCGCAGAGGGCATCGAGTACCGGACGCGTGAGAACGCCTTGTTCAACCCAGGCGTCTGTAAAGCCAAAGTGTGCCAGGCTTTCAGTATCAAGGTCGGGTTCGGGCATCAATAGCATGATAGAGCCTGATCAGGCGTATGACCCACCTGACAGAGCCGTTCAATTCTACGTTGACCGTCAAGCTTCAAACCGTTCAAGGTCTTCGGACCCTCTCCACTAGTGTTTGTGGCAAGTACGAATCGTCAACCGCAATCCTTCGTCTGGACGAAGTCGGCGGACGAGATTCCGGGAAGTGTCGCTCGATTCTGCCGAAGGGTTTCATTGGGTAGTTTTCCAAGGAGGAATCCGTCTTATGAGTGATCACAAGTCCATTGATCAACTCCGGGCTGAGCTTGGAGTGATCACATTTGGGAACCAACATCTCTATAGTGACCATTTTTCTAATCAGCCGACCTGGAGTGAAAGAGAAGCTCTTGAATGGATCAAGATTTTTGCCAATGATGACTATGATGATTACAGTGCGCTTGCCTGGGACATTGTACTATTGGTCGAACGGCAGATTTCAACTGAAGGGGTATCAGAGCTAACCAAAATCGGAAATTACTGGGCTCAGCTAACATTGCAGGGTCTATCCCCACAAATTCAATCAGCCGAAACTGATTAACATTTACTGACTCAGACCACTAGCACTACTTAAACAGGTCGTCCCAAGGGGTGATTCCCAAAACCTGCGCACGCACCCTCAACGCCACTTGTGCCTCTTCACGCGCTCCAGGCCCAAGAAACTGCGTCAGTTTGAGTGCCTTATCGAAGGACCGGCTTGCCCGCGGCTCGAGAAACATGCCCTGTTGGTACGCCTCCAGCATGAAGTGGACCAATCCTGGGAGCGATGAAACTACCTTCAGATGAGGCCCGAGAGTCTGCTCGTAGACTTCGGCGAGGTTCTGCACGATGGGCTCGGGATTCGTCCCCTGAAGGTAGTGCCATTCGTTGGGCCACTGAGGGTCGAGCATGGACGGGCGGGTCGAGAACTGCATGGTGCTGCGTCCCATCCCCTCGCCTGGGGCTTCGTCAGAAAGGAAGAACGCGGTGGTTACCGTGAGGTGCACGCGCCAGCTGCGGCGTTTCCAGATGAGGCCAAGTTCCAGGGTTTGAGATCCTTGAGGTATGGAACGAGAGGCGGTGATCTGCCTGTCATCCACTTGCCTATGGTCATATGACCAGTCAGCGCAGCGCTCTGCAAAGGCATGCAGGAGGACATAGGTATTTGTCATACTTCAGGGTACCTACGACGGTTCGTGATCCACGCTGTACAGCGGCCGTCGGCACTGGTATGTCGAAAAGAGTACGTGTTTAAGTAGTGCTAGGCGGAAGAGGATGACACCCCGGCACACGCCCCGATCTACACCTTCACCTCCCGTTGACGACAGCGATCTGAATGCCGGATGGAGGAAGCCGGCGCCCGAGAGGGGGCGGCTCAGCGCATACTGAGTTATGACTTTGAGCGCGATGTCGGCCCTCCGGACCTCCCGCCCCTCGGTGCTGACGCGTGTAGCCCAAGCCAATCCAGGTCTCCTCTTGACGGCCGTCCTCGTCGTGCTCCTCCCCCTCACGCAGACGCTGCCCCTCTGGCCGGTCGTCCTCGGGGTGCTGGCAATCAGCCTCCTCCAGCAAAACTGGAGCAAAGACCAGCTGGTGCTTCCCCGCGCCCTCGCCTTCCAGGCCGTCGCCCTCCTCAGTGGATTCGCGGCCGCCATCACCACCCAGGATTGCCTCACCGCCTTCGGTGCCGTGATGGGCATGATCCTGTTTGCCACCCTGATGGGTCGACGCTAAGAGCGCCGAACATAAATCGCCCATGCCTTCAGAACTGCGGATAAGCCGTCCTTGGGTAATACCGTAGCCTTCCTCCCTCAGGCAGGAGATATCCCACGTCCCGCACCTCAGGAATGCCTTGCTCCTGGATCTTATAGGTATCCTGTGTGCCAGATGTTTCCCAACCAATGACTCCCACCCTAAATTTGACATGGGTAAATACTGAGGCAGCCAACTCAGCTAGGAAGTCTTCGATTTCACGAACGACGGCTGCGGGTGATGCGCCCGGCACATTCCAGGTCGAGTAGAACCCTCGTTCAACTTTCCCCAACGCATAATCAAGGGCTCCCATCGGTATTCCGATGTCCAGGCAGTCTTCTCCATCTGCACGCACGACCAGAATCGCAAACGGCAATCTCAGCCCAGAAGGCAGTTTCATCGTGCCTTGCGCACTTTCCGTCCATAGATCGACCTGTCTCGCCGCAACGCAAGTTTGGTTTTGCGGTTCCATATTGCGGTTCAAATACACGCCTTGCACGTGTGGATGGCTCCAGATGGCTTCAAAAGCCATCTGGAGCTGGTCATCCTCCATTTCTCCGAAGGTCAGTGACACTTCGAAGTGCCCTCCAAGCCAGGTATCAGGCGGCGTGAATAAGTACGTCATCGTGCTGATTCTTTAGGGCTTGCATAAGCTACGCAACCTCCTCAGACAAATGACACTGCATGCCAGGGTCAGCAACGCCAGATGTACATCAGTGGCACGCTCGTAACGTACTTTGAGGCGCTTGAACCGATTGAGCCATGAGAGGGTCCGCTCGATGACCCAGCGGTGACGCCCCAGTGTGCTGCTGGAATCGACACCCCGCCGAGCGATACGCGGTTTGATACCGCGCCTCCAGCATGCAGCACGACAACGACGGGAATCGTACCCTTTGTCGGCATGCAGCTTGATTGGCCGTCGTTGTGGCCGCCCACGCCGGCCATTCCGGATGCCCGGCACGGCATCCAGGGTGGGTTCAAACATCCGGCTATCGTGCACATTCGCAGCGGAAACGACAATAGCCAGCGGTGTGCCATGACCATCCACGACCAAATGGCGCTTGCAGCCGAGCTTGCCTCGGTTCGTTGGGTCTGGGCCAGTGTCCTGCCCGCCGCAAGGCGCAGCCACTGTGGCCGAGTCAAGACTGGCACGCGTAAAATCCAGCTTGTCAAGCCCATGGAGGCGGTCCAGCAGTTGGTGATGGAGCGAGGCCCAGATGCCTGTTTGTTGCCATTCGCGCAGGCGCCGCCAGCATGTCATCCCGCAGCCACACCCAAGTGCGAGAGGAAGGTCGTGCCAGGCTATGCCTGTTTTAAGGACAAAAAGAATGCCAGCGAGGGCGGCACGATCAGGAATACGTGGCCGACCTCGTTGGGAGACGGGACGTGCTGGAAGCAGGGGTTCAAAGGCGGCCCAAAGGTCGTCAGGGACAGCAGGAACATGCATCCGGGTAGCCTACGAGGCGTTCATTATTGTTCGGTGCTCTAAGACTCTGCACGTCTTCTCGTGGCCCCTGAGAGGGGTCCTTTTTTATGGTTTTTCCGTAGTAGAAAAAAAGAAGATGACATTCGATTCTCTACTAAATAGAAGAAGATGCCTCCTAACACTCCAAAAAGAGTGACGAACCTCTGACTCAGAAGTTGCACCTCGCGTAGGACAATGAATAGCCGTGCTGGCCGAGAAATTCTGCGTTTTTCGTGAAGAAGTGCAGCAAGCGGTTGAGATAC